>CALKWG010000336.1 GCA_938004315.1 uncultured Spirochaetaceae bacterium | reverse complement strand
CTCATCACCGACGGCTCGCGCTACGCGGTGCTCTCCGACATCCTGGGCGACGAGGACCACCTCGGCGACATGGACTTCAAGGTGGCCGGTACCCAAGAGGGCATCACCGGATTCCAGATGGACATCAAGATCGCCGGCGTCTCCACCGAGATCATGCAGAAGGCCCTGGAGCAGGCTAAGCGCGGCCGCCTGCACATCCTGGGCATCATGAACCAGACCATCAGCGCCCCCGCCGCCGATATCTCCGTGTACGCGCCTAAGATCGTCACCGTCAAGATCGACGTGGACAAGATCGGCGCGATCATCGGGCCGGGCGGCAAGAACATCAAGGCGCTCTGCGAGCAGTACGGCGTCAAGATCAACGTGGACGACGACGGCAACGTCACCATCTACGGCGCCAACCAGCAGTCGGCCTACGACGCCAAGGACGCGGTCTTAGGCATCGCCGAGGACCCGGAGGTAGGCCGCGTCTACCAGGGCACGGTAAAGCGCATCATGGACTTCGGCTGCTTCGTGGAGATACTTCCGGGCAAGGAAGGCCTCGTGCACATCTCGCGCCTGTCCAAGACCCGCGTCGCGAGCGTCTCGGACGTCGTCAAGGAGGGCCAGGTGATCCCGGTCCGCCTCCTGGAGATCGACAAGCTCGGCCGCCTCAATCTTTCCTATATCGACGCGCTCGAAGAGGGCAAGGCCTAAGCCTATCGGGACGCCTGCGCGCCGCGGCTCATGAGCCGGCGCCGCCGGCGCGCCCGACGCGTCGTTCAGCAATCGCTCGCGGCCGACCCCTCGGGGTCGGCCGCGTTCGTCCGGAGACCGTAGCATGCCTATAGATACCGAGCCTCTCGTCCTCCGCGGCCATAGGCCCTCGGGCGCGCCCGCCGCCTTAGTCGTGGATCCCATGCCGAATTCCCGCGCGGCGGCCGTGGGCCTGTGGTTCGACGCCGGGAGCGCCTACGAGGCCGAGGGCGAAAGCGGGCTCTCCCACTTCGTCGAGCATATGCTCTTCAAGGGAGCCGGCGAGCTGGACGCGGCCGCGCTCTCCCGCGTCGTGGACCGCGAGGGGGGCAATTTGAACGCCTTCACCGAGCGGGAGAACGTCTGCCTCCATTGCACCATCCCCGCCGCCAAGGCGGAGCTCGCCCTGCGCACCTTGGCCGACATGGCCTACGCCCCTCGCTTCGAGCCGCGCGACTTCGAGCTTGAGAAGGACATCATCGTCAGCGAGATCCTGGCGGCCGACGACGACCTTGAGGAGTCGGGGCAGGATGAGTTCTACGCGATGAGCTATCCGGCTCAGGCCATAGGGCGTCGCATCGCCGGGACGGCCGAGGCGGTCGCCGCGCATCGCTTCGAAGCCCTCGTCGACTTTCATAGGCGGCGCTTCGTCGAGGGGCCGGTCCTCATGGCCGCGGCGGGCGACGTGGACCTGGCCCGCCTCCGCGATCTTTTCTACGAACGCGTCGCTACCGGCGTCTCGCCGGGCGCGGGCGCCGATTCCCTGGCGGGCTGGGGCTCCGCGCCGCCCGGCCGCTTCGTACGCGAGCGGAGGCTGATCCGCGCGCCGGGCAGCCAGGTCTACTTCTTCACCGGCCTTCCGCTCGAAGGCCCTTTGGTCGAGGACGATTACTGGAGGCTTTCGGTCGTCAGCTCCGCCTACGGCGAGAGCATGAGCTCACGGCTCTTCATGAAGCTCCGCGAGCGCGAGGGCCTATGCTACAGCATAGGTACGAGCATGAGCTTCTCCCGCCTGGCCGGGCTCTGGGGCGTCTCCTCGGCCTGCTCTCCGGGTAAGTTCCCGCGCTTCGCCGCCGCCTACCGGGACGAGGCCCGCCTGCTCTACGAGCGCGGCCTTACGGCCGAGGAGCTCTCGGAGGCGACGGGCAGGATAGGCGGGATGGTCCTCGTGGCCAGCGACGACGCCGAGTACCGCATGAACCGAGCGGCTAGGCAATTTCTATTCTCCGGCGAGGTAGAGTCGCTCGCCCGCTCGCTCGAACGCCTCAAGGGGCCGGAGCTCGTCGATCCGGAAGCCATGGCGGCCTATATACGCGCCAGGCTCGACCCCGATCGCGAAGCTATGCTCATGTATGGTAAACTAGGCAAGCGCGTCGAGGCGGCGGCCGCCGCCGCGTTCGGCGCCGAAGCGGATACTCAGTAGGGCCGCGGGAGCGGAGGAGCGGAGCATGGATAGACCGATAGTGCGCTTCGTCGCGAGGCCGGGGGCCGTCGCGCCCGAGTATCAGACGCCCGGCGCCGCCGGGGCGGACCTGCGCGCCCGCGTGGACGCGCCTATAGAGCTCCTCCCGGGGCGGCGCGCCCTCGTCCCCACCGGTATCTTTATCGAGCTGCCGCTCGGATATGAGGCCCAGGTGCGCCCGCGCTCGGGCCTCGCGGCTAAATACGGCGTGAGCTGCCTGAATTCTCCTGGGACTATAGACGCCGATTACCGCGGGGAGATAGGCGTGATCCTCATCAACCTCGGCCAAGAGCCTTTCGTCGTCGCGGACGGCGACAGGATAGCCCAGCTCGTCGTGAGCCCCGTCGCCTGGGCCGTCTTCGAGCGCTCCGAGGGTCTTTCGGGAACCGAGAGGGGCTCGGGCGGCTTCGGATCGACGGGGAAGGCCTAGGGCCGCATGGCTCGGCGTTACCGGACCCTGTGGGGCTATATAGCCCGCGAGTTCCTTATCTCGTTCGCCGTAGCCTTTTCCTTCTTCTTCGTCGTCTTCTTCATCAATCAGCTCCTGCTTATGGCGGAGGATATCCTTTCGCGCAAGGCGGCCGCCGGCGACGTGGCGCGCCTCGTCGTGTTCGCCATGCCCGCCATCATCGCCATGTCCTTTCCCTTCGGCTCCCTGGTCGGCGCGCTCATGGCCGCCGGCCGCCTAGCCAGCGACGCGGAGCTCTTGGTGATGCGGGCCTCGGGCGTCTCGCGGCGCGCCATCATGGCGCCCTTCGCTGCGCTCGGCCTCGCCTTCAGCCTGGTCTCGTTCGCCATGAACGACTACTTCCTGCCCTTAGGCACGATCAACTACGCCAAGCTCTACAGGCGCATGGTGAGCGCCTCGCCCGCCTTGGAGCTCGGGCCCTATGCGGTGAAGCGCTATCGCGATACGGTCATCGTGACCGGCCCGGTCGAGGGCGACGATATTCGCGACCTGGTCATACTCGATTCGGCGCCCGGCGGCGGTAGCCGCGTCATCAGCGCCTCGCGCGCCCGGCTCTCCGATCGGGGCGACGCCTCGGGGACCATACTCCTGTCGCTCGAGGGCGTCTTCGTCCAAGAGAGCAGCCCCGCCAAGCCCGAGCGCTTCGAATATAGCGAGGCGTCGCGCATGGACTACCACATAGCCTTGGCCAGCTTCGCCGACTTCGGCTCGGGTATAGGCCCGCGCGAGATGAGCTCTCGCGACCTCCTCAAGGAGATACGGGTCAAGGAGGCGGCCTTAGCCTCGAGGCTGGAAGGCCGGGCCGCAGAGCTTAGGGCTAAGGAAGCCGAGCTCATGGCCGCCTACGAGGCGGCAGCGCTCCGCCCCGGCGGGCTAAACCAGGCCATGGCCCGGCTCTCCGCGCTCGCCGAGGGCTACCGGGCGCTCGAGGGCCGGCCCCTCCGCGATAGGTCGCTCGATATCTACCGCCTGGAGTACTACAAGAAGTTCTCCATACCGGCGGGGGCCTTGGCTTTCGTATTCCTGGCCTTCCCCTTGGGCGCCAGGGCCAGGAAGAGCGGCCGCGGCGTGGGCTTCGGCGTCGGGCTCTTGGTCTCGCTCGCGTATTGGGGCCTGCTCATCGGCGGGCAGACCCTGGGCCTACGCTCACAAATCTCGCCGTTCTGGGCGATGTGGGCGCCGAACGCCCTGGTCATCGCGGCGGCTTTGCCGCTCCACCTCTCACGGAGCGAATCGTGAGCGGGCCTCTCCGCCCCGCGAGGCGCTCATACGTCCTCGATCGCTACCTCCTTGTTTCCTTCCTGCCGACCCTCGTCGTCTCGACGCTCTTCTTCATGCTGGCGGTGGCGCTCGCCGACCTGATGGCCAATATCGTCCAGTACGTACAGGCCGGGGTCAGCCCCGCCCAGATGCTCCGCGTGACCGCGCTCTACCTGCCCAAGTGCGCGAGCTGGGCCCTGCCCTTGGCCATGCTCTTCTCAGCTTCGTATACCCTGGGGACGCTCTACGCCAACAACGAGCTCCTGGTCGTGCTCGGCTCCGGCGTCCGCCTCGGCTCCTTCCTCGCGCCGCTCTTCGCCTTCGCTCTCCTGGCCTCGGTCGCCTTCTTGGCGTTCGAAGACGCCGTCGTCGTGCCGAGCTACGCCGCCAAGCGGCAGCTGGCCCGCGAGCTCATACGGAGCGGAGAGGTAATGGACGGGCATAACGACATTACGATCATGAGCGACGGCGGCCGCCTCATCTGGAACCTGCGCTATTACGACGCCCAAGGCCTAACCATGTCGGGGGTCACGGTCGTGGAGCGCGACGCGGCCGGCGGCTTCGCCATGCGCCTGAACGCCCAATCGGCCAGCTGGACCGGGGAGCGCTGGCGCTTCGTGGGCGTCCGGCGCTTCTTCAGGCTAGACGACGCTCTGGCCGACGAGACGCTTCCGAGCTACGAGCGCGAGGGGCTCGACGAGCCGCCCGACTCGTTCCGCGGCGGGTCCAAAGACCTGGACGCGATGCGCCTCGCCGAGGCGAAGGCCCATCGGGACTTCCTCCTCCGCGCGGGCCTGCCGGCGGCGGCGGCCGGGGCGGAATACTATCGGAGGCACGCCTACGCCCTGACGCCGCTCCTGGTGACGGCCATGGCCTCCGCCTTCGCCGGCCTCTTTAGGAAGAACCTCCTCCTTATGAGCCTCCTCGTCAGCCTCGTCGGGGCTACGATATACTACGTCAGCCAAATGATAGGCATGCTCCTAGCAAAGTCGGGCGCATTGAGCCCCGCTTTAGGCGCCTTCGCGCCGATCCTCATAGCCCTGGCCGTATCGGTCCTGGGCTTGGCGCTCCGCAAAGCCTGACGCCATAGAAAGGTCGTTTGAATGAGTGATAAGATATTTACTTTGCGGCAGAAGGACGCGAAGACGAACGCGCGCACCGGTTTCGTCGACCTGCCCCACGGCCGCGTAGAGACGCCGGTGTTTATGCCGGTCGGGACCAACGCCACGGTCAAGGCGGTGAGCAAAGACTCCCTGGCGGAGATAGGCTTCGAGATCATCCTGGCCAATACCTACCACCTCTTCCTGCGGCCCGGCCATGAGCTCATCCGCGAGGCGGGGGGGCTGCACGGCTTCACCGGTTGGCGGGGGAATTTCCTTACCGACTCGGGCGGCTTCCAGGTGTTCTCCCTGGCTACGTTCCGCAAGATCAGCGACGAGGGGGTCCGCTTCCAATCGCACATCGACGGCTCCAAGCGTATGCTGACGCCGGAGCTGGCGGTAGACGTCCAGAGCGCGTTCAGGAGCGACGTCTTCATGCAGCTGGACGTCTGCAGCGCCTACGGGGCCAGCCGTAAGGAGACGGAAGGGGCGCTTAGGCTGACGACCGATTGGGCCGCCCGTTCCAAGGCCCGGTGGCTAGACACCCGCGGCGACTTCGAAGGCAAGCTCTTCGGCATCGTCCAAGGCGGCTTCTTTAAGGACCTGCGCGCGCGGAGCGCCGAGGAAATCCTGGCCTTGGACCTGCCCGGCGTCGCCATCGGCGGGCTCTCGGTCGGCGAGCCCTTCGAGCTCTACGCCGAATACCTGGCCTCTACGTCCGCGCTCCTACCGGAGGATAAGCCGCGCTACGTGATGGGCATAGGCACGCCCGAGTACATCCTGGAGGCCGTGGAGAACGGCGTCGATATGTTCGATTGCGTCTTCCCTACGAGGACCGCCAGGAACGGCCTCCTCTTCACCTCGAAGGGCCCCTTGTCCATTAAACAGGCGCGCTTCGAACGCGACTTCGAGCCGGCCGACTCCGAGTGCTCCTGCAAGGTCTGTAAGGAATATAGCCGCGCGTACCTGCGGCATCTCTATAAAAACGACGAGATACTGTTCTCGATGCTGGCCAGCTATCATAACCTGGCCTTCCTGCATGAATTTATCCGCAAAATACGCTATAGCATCGAAGATGGAAGCTTCGCCGATTTTAAGCGCTCGTATCTGGCCTCGTACGAGTCCAGGATCAAGAAGGCGCAAGGAAGCCCCGATGCGTAGGCGGCCCCTTCCGTCGGCGCGGGGTGCGGCTTTTTGCCTGGCCGTCGCGCTCTGCCTGGCGGGCGGGGCCCCGGCCGAGGCGCAAGAAGGCGGGAGCGCGGCCGCCGAGAAGACCGCGGCGGAGGCCTTGGCCGAGCTGCGCTCGCGGCGCGCCGACACCCTGCGCTATGGCATAGAAAGCCAGGTTATCGAGCTTTTACAGACGCTGCGATCCGAACGGGAGCGCTATTTCGACGATATGGTGCTCGAGCTGGCGCGGGAAGAGGGCGGCCATAGGATGAGGGCCGCGGCGCTCGAGTATTTCGGCCACTTCGACTCCGACCGCGCCGAAGGTGTCGCGGTGGGCATACTGCGCGAGCGCGAGAGGCATCCGAACGCCCTGGCGCTCGCCGCTTTCTCGTACCTCACGCGCATCAAGTCGCGCGCGGCCCTGTCGGTCGTCGACGAGGTCTTGGCCGACGACGAGCGGTCCTATCTGCAGGCCGCCATCAGGCTGGCGGCGGCGGCCGGGGCGAGCGACCGCGCCGAGGCCGTGGCGCGGGTCTTCGAGAACGAGGCGACCGGATCGGGCCTACGCATCGAGGCCTTGAACGCGCTCGGGACGCTCAAGGCGCCCGCCGCCTTCGAGTTCCTCTCGCGGGTCTTAGGCGACGAGGCCGGTTCGAAGGTCGAGCGGATGAACGCGGCGCGCGCCCTGGCCGCGCTCGGCGACGACCGGGCCGTATCGGGCCTGACGGCCGCCTCGCGGAGCGAGGATCCCAACGTCCGGGCCTCGGCCGTCGAGGCGCTCGGCTCCTTCAAGGGGCAGGCGGCGGCCTCCGCGGTCGTAGCCGCGCTGCGCGATAGCCATCAGGGGGTACGGGCGGCCGCGGTCAAGGCCGCCGGCGGCATGAAGCTCGCCGAGGCCATACCCGCCTTGGAGTTCAGGCTTAAAGAGGACCCCGACCGCGCGGTGCGGGAGGCGGCTATCGCCGCCTTGGCCGCCTTCGATACCGCCGAGACCTGGTCGACCCTCGTCGCCTTCGCCGAGGACGATAAGCAACAGCAGCAATTCCGCCTGCGGGCCTTCGCGGCGGTTATCGGCGACGGGCCGGCCTCCGCGCGGGCCTCCATGCGGACGCTCTTCGCCGCCATGGATACCGAAAAGGATAGGCCCGCATACCTCGCCTTCGCGCGGGCGGCCCTGGCGGTCGACAAGGAAGGAGCCGCCGACTTTGCCTTAAGGCTTTATAGCGATAAGGAATTCACCTCGCGGCTCGCAGCGATAGCCTGGGCCGAGCGCAACGGGCACGCGGCCCATCTGCCCGAGCTCAGGCGCCTCGCCGAATCCGACCCGACCGAGAGCGTCCGTAGGCGCGCGGGGACGGCGGTCGAGCGCATAACCCAGGCGCGCTAGCCTAAGGCCGGCCGCGGCGCCCGGGAGCTCCCGCCCTAAGCCTCGCTCCCCGCCTCGGGGCCGGCGGCCGCGGCCTCGAGCGAGGGCCCCGGCGCGTCGATGCTGTGGAGGAGCCTGTTAAGGCTCTCCACCGGCGGCACGTAGCGTTCGAAGCGCAGCCATAGCTCCCTGCCGCGCGCGTTCACCATCCTAAGCTCCTTGCCCAGGCAGTCCTCGACGGGGCCGTCGTAATCGGGGAAGTACGAACGCTTCAGGGGTATGAAGGTGAGCGACTCGCCGTCGTAATAGAGCTCCGCGACGCGCCGCGGCGTCGGATAGAGGAATACCAGGAAGTCGCTCGAGCCGCCGCCGACCGATTTACGGCCGCCGGCGTGTACGGTCTTGATGTTGCGCTTGCCGATGTACGGGTTCTGGTCCCTCACATGCAGGCTCAGGCGGAGCGAGCCGGGGCGCTTGACGAGCGCGGAGAACGCGATCGGGGCAAGGATCTCCTCGGAGCCCAAGGCGCCCTTCGCCTTCGCAGAGTCTCCGGATGCGCCTAAGAGTTCGAGGGCGCGCGAGGCCGGACGGTCCGCGCCGCGGGCCGCCGCGCCAAGGCGTTCGGCCGCGACGGCGCCGGACGCGGTTGACGCCGTCGAAGCCGCCGCGGCCAAGGCTGCGGCGCGCTCGGCCGCCTCGCCTCGGCCCGAAGCGCCGGCCAAGGTCGCGGCCTGGGCGGCGGCTGAATCGGAGGCGCGGGCCGCGCCGAGCAGGGACTGGGCGGATTCGCGTCGCTCGGTGCCCGGCGAACGCTCGGCGCCCGGCGAACGCTCGGCGCCAAGGCGTTCGGACGCGGCCGCGGCGGCGGGTCGCGCCGCCTGGCTGGCGGCCAGCCGCGCCGGCGCGCCGGCCGAGGCAGGCGTAGCGGCGCGCGCTTCGGCGGCCCTACGGCTCTCGTCGGCCTCGTTCGAATCGAGCACGGCCTCGACGACGCTGTCCGAGGCCCGGCGATGCAGGCCGCGAAGGTAGGCCGCGATGAAGAGGGCGAGGGCGAGCAGGGCTACGAGGAGCAGGGAGATCGGAAGAGCACACGTCTGAACTCCAGTCACCGAATACGATC
>CALKWG010000335.1 GCA_938004315.1 uncultured Spirochaetaceae bacterium | reverse complement strand
ATCGTATTCGGTGACTGGAGTTCAGACGTGTGCTCTTCCGATCTTCCCCGCCGAAGCCGGGCTCTGGGGCAAGCCTACCTTGGTCAATAACGTCGAGACCTTAGCCGCCCTGCCCTGGGTCGCCGAGTTCGGGGCGGACGCCTACTTGGCCTTCGGCACGCCGTCGAGCCCGGGCGCCAAGCTCTTCTGCCTCTCGGGCGACGTGGCCCGCCCCGGCTACGGCGAGTGGCCCATGGGCGTCCGCTTAGGCGAGCTCATCGCGGCCGCGGGGGGCGCGGTCGACGCGGGCGGCCGGCCCGCCGAGCGCCCGCTGGCCGTCCTCACTGGCGGCGCGGCCGGCACCTTCGTATCGGGCGAAAGCCTCGATTTGTCCATGGATTACGACGCGCTTAAGGCCGCCGGCGCCACGCTCGGCTCGGGCGCCGTGATCGTCCTAGGCCCCGGGCGCTCGGTCCTCGACTGCCTTGTATCCATCATGGACTTCTTTAGGCACGAATCCTGCGGCAAGTGCGTCCCCTGCCGCGTCGGGACCAAGCGCTTGGCGGCGGCCGCGGCGGACTTAGCGGCCCGGGCCCGAGCCGGCGGGTCGGAGTCGGCCCTCAAGGCGGGGCTCGACGCGATGGTCGCCCACGCCGAGCGCATAGCCAAAGCCTCGCTCTGCCCCCTGGGGCAATCGCCCATCCTATCGCTGCGCAGCGCCGCCGCGAACCTTACGCGGCTTTTCTAAGAAGGGATCGACATGCCGAACGACAGCGTACGCATCAGCATAGACGGTAAAGAAATCATAGCCGAGCGCGGAGCCCTCCTCATCGAGGCGGCTCGGAAGGCGGGCTTCGATATCCCCAGCCTCTGCTGGCATAGGAAGCTCAGCCCGACCGGCGCCTGCCGGCTCTGCGTCGTCAAGGTCGAGGGCATGCGCGGCCTCGTCACCTCCTGTTCCACCCCGGTCGAGGATGGCATGAAGGTCGTCGCCTTCGACCAGGAGCTGGAGGACGAGCGGCGCTTCCTCTTAGCCTCGCTCATGAGCGAGGCCGGCGTCGGGAGCGACGGGAGCCACCGCGACGAGTTCGCCGGGCTCTGCCTGCGCTACGGGCTCATCGACGCGGCCGCGCCGGCCCGCCCCAAGGCCCCGACCCTGGGCCTACCCGTCATCGATCCGGCCCAGCCAGGACCCGACGACAGCTCGCCGGTCTTGAGCTTCGACCCGTCTAAGTGCATTAAGTGCTTCCGCTGCGTTAAGGCCTGCGAGGAGGTGCAGGGCAAGGGCGTCATCGCGATGATGGAGCGCGGGGCCGAAAGCTACATAGCCGCCGGCTTGGACGGCTGGGGATCGAGCGAATGCGACGGCTGCGGCGAATGCGTCCAACTATGCCCGACGGGCGCCTTGGTCGAGAAGCCCAACCGGGCCGCCCTTCGCGCCGCAGCTCTTAGCGGGAACAGCGCCCCCGAGCGCGTGCGAACCACCTGCTCGTACTGCGGCGTGGGCTGTCAGCTGGAGCTTTCGGTTCTGGACGGCCGGCTCGTGCGCGCCGACGGCGTGGAGGAGGTCCTACCCAACGACGGCCGGCTCTGCGTGAAGGGCCGCTTCGGCTACGACTACGTGCATAGCCCTGAGCGCCTGACGACCCCGCTCATCAAGGAGGGCGGGCGCTTCCGCGAGGCGAGCTGGGACGAAGCCCTGGACGCCGCCGCCCGCGGCTTCCTCTCGATCAAGGAGCGCCACGGCGCCGACGCCCTGGCCGGCTACTCGTCGGCCAAGTGCACGAACGAGGACAACTACCTCTTCCAAAAGCTCGTGCGCGTCGCCTTCGGCACCAACAACCTGGACTACTGCACCCGGCTCTGCCACGCCTCGACCGTCACCGCCATGCTCAAGGCCCTGGGCGACGCGGCCGCGACCAACTCCATCCAGGATTACGAGGGCGCCGGCTGCATACTCGTCACCGGCAACAACATGGTCGAGACCCATCCGGTCACCGCCACCTACGTCAAGCGCGGCCTAGCCAAGGGCGCCAAGCTCGTCGTGATCGACCCGCGCTGGACGCCGCTGGCGGATAAGGCGGACGTTTGGCTGCAGCCGCGGCTGGGCACCGACGTGGCGCTCCTGAACGGCATGGCGCGCGTCGCCCTGGCCGAAGGCTGGATAGACCGCGCGTTTATCGAGAAGCGGGTGGCCGGGGGCCTGGCCGCGCTCGAGGAGCTTAGGGCCGCCGTGGAGGCGTATACGCCGGCCGAGGTGGAGCGCGTCTGCGGCGTCCCGGAGGAGAAGCTCCGCGAGGCGACCAGGCTTTACGCCCTCTCCGGCCCCTCGGTCATAGCCACCGGCATGGGCATGAGCCAGCAGGCCGTGGGCACGAACAACGTCTTCGCCCTGATCAACCTGATGCTCGCCACCGGGCAGGTGGGCAAGGAAGGCGCCGGCATCAGCCCGCCGCGCGGCCAGAACAACGTGCAGGGCGCCACCGACGTCGGCGCCTCGCCCATCTTCTATCCCGGCTATATACCGGCGGCCGACGAAGCGAACCGCGGACGGGTCGCCGCGCTCTGGGGCTACCCGGCGGCGGAGCTGCCCGGGGCGCGGGGCCTGTCCACCGTGGAGATCATGAAGGCGGCCGGCGACGGCAAGGTCCGCGGCCTCTACGTCATGGGCGAGAACCCCCTGCACACCGACCCCAACCTGAACCACGTGGAGGAGGCGGTCGAGCGCCTAGACTTCATGGTCGTCCAGGACATCTTCATGACCCCCACGGCCGAGCGCGCCGACGTCGTGCTCCCCGCCACTAGCTTCGCCGAGAAGGACGGGACCTTCACCAACTCCGACCGCCGCGTCCTCCGCGTCCGCAAGGCCGTAGAGGCGCCGGGCCAGGCCAAGCCCGACTCCTGGATCATCGAGGAGCTGGCCGCGCGCATGGGCCGGCCCATCGGCCCGCTCGGGGCGGGAAGCCCGGCCGCCCACTACCCTTCGGCCCGGGCCGTCTGGGACGAGATACGTAGGGCGGCGCCCATCGTCGCCGGCATAAGCTACGAGCGCATAGAAAACCAGGGCATCCAGTGGCCCTGCCCGGACGAGGCCCACCCGGGCCAGGGCACGCTCTTCCTGGAACGCTTTAACACGCCCGACGGCCTGGCGCGCATCACGCCCGTGGCCTACGCCTCGGGCGCCGAGGAGACGGACGCCGACTATCCCCTGCTTCTCAACACCGGCCGCATCCTCTACCAGTACCACTCCTCCACGATGAGCCTACGGAGCGAGCCCTTGTCGGCCTTCGCCAAGGATTCCTATATACTCGTGCATCCGGAGGACGCCTCGCGCCTGGGCCTGGTCGACGGCCGCCGGGTGCGCGTAGCCTCGCGCCGCGGCGAGCTCTTCACGACCCTGCGCGCCGACCCCGGGGTGACGCCCGGCGAATGCTTCATGCCCTTCCACTATCCCGACGCCTTGGTGAACAAGCTCACCCGCGACAACCTGGATCCCATGAGCCGCAAGATCGGAAGAGCACACGTCTGAACTCCAGTCACCGAATACGATCT
>CALKWG010000334.1 GCA_938004315.1 uncultured Spirochaetaceae bacterium | reverse complement strand
GAGATCGTATTCGGTGACTGGAGTTCAGACGTGTGCTCTTCCGATCTCGGTACATCGTTTGAGCACTGTTTTTTCCCAGACCCCGGTAGGGGGTGTCTCCAGATTTGGGGACACCCCCGGATGCGCGCAGATTTGCTCATATCTCGTTAGGTCTGGCCCCAGTTTTGGGGCCAGCTCATCTTACCCAGAGTAACCCACCCAGGACCGGAAACAGATTCCGGTCTGCTCAGATTTGAGCATACCCTAAGCCGAGCTTACCCTAAGCCGACAAATCGTCGGGGCAGATACTCAACAAGCCAGACTTGGCGAGTAAAAGAAAAGGGTATACGGACCGACCGTATACCCCAGGGAGAATCCAAATTTGGATCCTCAGGACCGACGCCAATTTGTCGTCGATTTAAACCGGTTTACTCTCGATCCTTCGGCCGTGCTCGACCACGGCATCATCGACTAGGTGGCCGAGATCCACGAGCAGGCTCGACGCGCCGGCGAGTAGGACATAGAGATCGTCGTCGGCGAGCTCCTTAATCAGCGCCTGGGAATTGAACTCGTAGACCTGGTCCGCGAGCTCGTGCAGTTTCTTCGCGTTCATTGGGTCGCCTCCTCGGCCCGCGGCGGGGCCAGTTTGAAAATCTCCTCGAGCTGGCCGATAGCCTGCCAAGCCCCCATCCGGAGCTCGTCGGAAGCCTCGAATCCCAGCCCGGCGCGTAGCCGGCGGAGGGCCTCGGCGAGCCTCTCCTCGGTCCATTTGTCCACGCTCATAGTGCCCCCTTCTTCCTCGAGGTGGTACCAAAGTGGTACCAGAAATTACAATAGCGCGCGGAATTCACGGTGTCAAGCGAATTGACCCCTCTCGTAATTCCTTATATAATTGGAATTACGAGAAGCAGGCGGAAAATAGAAAAAGCCGGGCGGCTGCCTCCTAAGCAGCAGGTCGCAGGTTCGATTCCTGTCCGGGTCAATCCCTCCCCTACGAGCCCCTCCTGTTGACCCCCGTACCGGGCCGCGGTATGCTCGCCCCCATGAAGATCTGGCTTAAATACCTGATAGCGATCGGCCTCGGCGCCGGCTTGAGCCTCGTAACGCCCATTCCCCAAGGCGCGCTTAGCTACCTGAGCCGCCTGTTCGTCGACATAGCGCGTTACGCCTTCGTGCCCTTGGCCTTCTTCTCCGCCGCCTTGGCCGCCGAAGAGGCGCGCGAGGACAAGCGGCTCCTACGGCTCGTCGGCCGCTCGCTGGCGTACTCGGCGCTCGCCGTCTTCGCCCTGACGGGCCTGGGCGTCGCGGGGGCCTTCGTCCTCTCGCCGGCGCGCATCCTGCTCAACGCCGACTCGGGGATCGTGGCCATGGAGCTCGCCGGCCCCGCCGCCCTCGCCGCGCGCGTATTCCCCCCGTCGATGCTCTCGGCGCTCCTCGACCATGACTACCTCCTACCCATGACCGTAGCCGCCCTCGTCCTGGGTACGGCCTTGGGCTTCGATAAGTCGGTTACCAAGCCCCTGGCTACGGTCGTCGACTCGGCGAGCCGCACGCTCTGGCAAGTGAACGGCTTCGTCGTCGAGCTCTTCCCCTTGGCCGTCATCGCCCTATCCGCCGCGCAGGTCCGCGGGCTCTCGGGGATAGGCCAGCTCGCCATGTACGGGAACCTCTTCCTAAGCTTGGGCATACAGCTCGTCGTGGCGGTCTTCGGCCTCCTACCGCTCCTTTTATTCCTGCATGACCGCCGGACGAATCCGTACAGGACCCTGTACGCGCTCGCCGGGCCGGCCCTGCTGGGACTCGTATCGGGGCACGCCCTCGCGCCCGCCGGGTCGGCCGCCAAGCACCTGAAGGATAGCCTGGGCTTGCGGAGGCGGGCAGGCGCGATCAGCCTGCCCGTGGCGCTTTCGTTCGGGCGCGCCGGCAGCGCCATGGTCGGCGCTACGGCTTTCATCGTGGTGCTCAGCTCCTACTCGAGCCTGGGCATCAGCTCGGGCACCGTGCTGTGGATGCTGGCCTATGTGCCCTTGAGCGCCCTCATGCTCTCGGCCGCTCCGGCGCAAGGCCCGCTCGCCGCCCTCGTGTTCCTCTCGGGCGCCTACGGCCGGGGCTTCGAATCCGGCTATCTCCTCATGGTGCCGGTGGCACTGCCGCTCATGGCCCTGGCCGGCCTCGTAGACGCGTTGTTCTCGACCGCCGCCGCCTACGCCGCCGGCCAAGCCGAAGGCTACGCGCAGCCCAAGCCGGCGCGGCACTACATTTGACAAAGCCGAGACCCGGCCCTATAGTCGCGCTATGAGCCTACGAGAATCCATCGGGCCGGGCAGCGTGGCGGTCGGCCTTAAGGCGGCGACGAAGGCCGAGGCCATCGACCGCCTCATCGAGCTCCTCGTCGCCGGCGGGAAGCTCCGCGACGCGGACGCCGCCCGCGAGGCGGTCTTGGCGCGCGAGCGCAAGATGAGCACCGGCATGAAGAACGGCATAGCCATACCGCACGGCAAGACCGACGCGGTCGACGGGCTCGTCGCCTGCCTGGCGATCAGCGAGGAGCCGATAGATTTCGAGTCGTTGGACGGCCTGCCTTCCCGCATCTTCATCATGACCCTGTCCCCGCCTTCCAAGACCGGGCCGCACCTGCAGTTCCTGGCCGAGGTGAGCCAGCTCTTCAAGAGCCCCGAGCGCCGGCAAGCCCTGCTCGACGCCCGTACTCCCGAAGCCCTGCTCGACGCGCTCTACGCCCGATAAACGACGCCGTAGCCGATACTAAAACGGCCGCCATCCCGCGTAGGGAGGGCGGCCGCTTCGTCGCGCCGATCGCGCTGGCTCTTACTCGAGTATGGCCAGGATGTCGGAGAATTTCACGATCAGGTGCTCGGCGCCGTCGATCTTGATCTGGGTGCCGGCGTACTTGTCGTACATAACCTTGTCGTTCTTCTTCACCTTGATCACGTCGGTATCGGTGCCGATGGCCACGACGACGCCGGTCTGGGTCTTTTCCTGGGCGGTCTGCGGGATGATGATGCCGCCGGCGGTTTTGGTGTCGCCTTCCTGAACCTTGATAAGGACGCGGTCTCCAAGCGGATTAACCTTCATGAGTATTCCTCCTGTGCGTATTGTGAGAGGTTAAGAATCGCGAGAGGGAATGTACTAAATCGGCCCGCCGGGGTCAAGGATTCAAGGCTAGAACTCGCGTTTCAGGAGCATAATCCGCCTTTGCGCGGGCTGAATATCGCCGTTCGAAGCCGTTTTTCGTATCTTTAAGCCCGGAGGTTCGCATGCCGCGCAAGAAGTCCGATTCATGGAAAAATTCTAAAGGGAAAAAAGAGCCGGGCCTGCCCCAGTTGCCGCCGATGAACGGCTGGCGCTTCTCGCTGGGTTACGTGCTCGTCGCCCTGGTCGCCATCAGCGTCTTTAATTGGCTGATCGTCTCGTCGGATAGCTCGGTCGTGCCCTATAGCCGCTTTAAAGAGCTCGTCGCCTCCGGCCAGATCGTGCGCATCGATATGGACGCCAACTACTACACCGGCTATACCGCCGCTCAGGCCGCGCCGCAAACCGGCAGCGCCAGGCTGCCGTCGGCTATAAGCCAGACCGAGCAGCGCCGCGTCTACAAGACCGTGCCGGTCTACGACCCCGAGTTCACCAAGCTCCTGGATGAAAAAGGCGTCGAGTACGCCGCCCTCCCGCGCGAAGGCAACGCGGCCTTAGGCTTCGTCCTCAACTGGGTGCTGCCCTTCGGCTTCCTGTTCTTCGTCTGGCGCATGGTACAGAAGCGCATGAGCGGCATCGGCTCCAACGTGCTCTCCGTCGGCCAGAACAAGGCCACCATCGTCGCCGAAGGCGACGTCAAGACCCGCTTCGTAGACGTGGCGGGGGTGGACGAGGCCAAGGACGAACTCGTCGAGGTGGTCGACTTCCTTAAGAACCCCAAGAAGTATACGGACATAGGCGGCAAGATCCCTAAGGGCGTCCTGCTCGTCGGCCCGCCGGGCACCGGCAAGACCCTCTTGGCCCGCGCGGTAGCCGGCGAGGCCGAGGTGCCTTTCTTCCGCATGAGCGGCGCGGATTTCGTAGAGATGTTCGTAGGCGTCGGCGCGGCGCGCGTCCGCGACCTCTTCAAGCAGGCGCGCGACAAGGCGC
>CALKWG010000333.1 GCA_938004315.1 uncultured Spirochaetaceae bacterium | reverse complement strand
GGCAACGATCAGGAGACGAAGGTTTAATGCCTACGATCAACCAGCTTATCCGGATGGGGCGCAAGCAGTCCCACTGGAAGACCAAGAGCCCGGCGCTCGACGAGTGCCCGCAGAAGCGCGGCGTCTGCACCCGCGTTATGACGGTCACCCCGAAGAAGCCGAACTCGGCCCTCCGGAAGGTGGCGCGCGTGCGCCTGTCCCACGGCATAGAGGTTACGGCCTATATCCCGGGTATCGGCCACAACCTCCAGGAGCACTCGGTGGTCCTCATCCGCGGCGGACGCGTGAAGGATCTCCCGGGCGTTCGCTACCACATCATCCGCGGCGCCAAGGATACCCTCGGCGTGGCCGACCGCAAGCAGGCGCGCTCCAAGTACGGCGCCAAGCGGCCGAAGGCGTAAGGGAGGGCCAGAGATGGGACGCAAGAAGAAGTCCGTCGACCGCGGCCATTTGCCCGACGCCCGCTATAACAGCGTCACGGTCACCAAGTTCATCTGCCGCATGATGTGGGAAGGTAAGAAATCGACCTGTACCGCCATCATGTACGACGCCATGGCCAAGCTCCAGGACAAGTCCGGCGCCCCCGCGCTCGACGCGTTCATGAAGGCCATGGAGAACGTCAAGCCCGTGGTGGAAGTGAAGTCCCGCCGCGTCGGCGGCGCGACCTACCAGGTGCCTATCGAGATCCGCGATACCCGCCGCGAGGCGTTGGCTATGCGCTGGCTCATAAGCGCCGCCCGCAACCGCTCCGGCAAGTCCATGGCCGACCGCCTGGCCGCCGAGTTGACCGACGCCTTCAACAGCACCGGTACCGCGGTTAAGAAGCGGGAAGACACGCACCGCATGGCCGAGGCCAATAAGGCCTTCGCGCACTACCGCTGGTAGAGCCCGGCCGCCGCTCCCCTTGAATAGAGGGGGGCGGGAACCCTATAATGCGGGCGCCCGCGCATCGCGCCGGTCTCCCGTTCTTAACACTAGCTAGGAGGATACGAATGGCTAAAGAGAAGTTCAATCGTACTAAAGTCCACATGAACGTGGGTACGATCGGCCACATCGACCATGGTAAGACCACCCTGAGCGCCGCCATCACCATGTATTGCGGTAAGAAGTTCGGCGACAAGGTGCTCAAGTACGACGAAATCGACAACGCGCCCGAAGAGAAGGCCCGCGGTATCACCATCAACACCCGGCACCTGGAGTACCAGTCCGTGAAGCGCCACTACGCGCACATCGACTGCCCCGGCCACGCCGACTATATCAAGAACATGATCACCGGCGCCGCCCAGATGGACGGCTCCATCCTGGTCGTGTCCGCCCCCGACTCCGTCATGCCCCAGACCCGCGAGCACGTCCTCCTGGCCCGCCAGGTCGGCGTCCCCGCCATGGTCGTGTTCCTCAACAAGATCGACCTCCTGGACGATCCCGAGCTCGTCGAGCTCGTCGAGCAGGAAGTCCGCGACCTCTTGAACTTCTACGGCTTCCCCGGCGACGAGATCCCCATCATCAAGGGCTCGGCCTTCAAGGCCATGACCGAGATGGACAGCGCCGACGCCACCAAGTGCATCCAGGACCTCCTGGACGCCATGGACAGCTACTTCAAGGATCCCGAGCGCGCCACCGACAAGCCCTTCCTCATGCCCATCGAGGACGTGTTCTCCATCTCCGGGCGCGGCACCGTGGTCACCGGCAAGATCGACCGCGGTATCGTCAAGGTGAACGAGGAAGTCGAGATCGTCGGTATCAAGCCGACCAAGAAGACCGTCTGCACCGGCGTCGAGATGTTCAACAAGCTCCTCGACGAGGGACAGGCCGGCGATAACATCGGCGCCCTGCTCCGCGGTATCGACAAGAAGGAAGTCGAGCGCGGCCAGGTTCT
>CALKWG010000332.1 GCA_938004315.1 uncultured Spirochaetaceae bacterium | reverse complement strand
CGCGTGTCAAGATCAGGGAGTTTCCGGAGAAGGCCGGCATCCCGACCATCCTAACCGTGCGCCGACGTCAGGACGGCGGCCGCTTCGACCAGGGCGAGGGCGTGCGCCTGGTCATCATCGCCAAGGGCCTGTCCTTCGCCGATCCCGACAAGGCTAAGAACTTCGCCTACGTCGATATCGAGCAGGACTTCCAGATACCCGCCATCCAGGAGGCCTCCAGGATCTTCGGCACCCGCGTCATTCGCTCGCTCCACTGCCTGGACGGCCTCCCCGCGGACCTGGACGGGACCTGGAAGCGCCTCTCGGCCTCGCCCTACGAGATCCCCAAGCTCTCGGTGAAGGCCAAGGGCATGGCCGACTGCGAGCGGCTGTTCCGCTACTTCGGAGGCATGCCGGCGGACCGCGAGCGCATCGTGGGCGGCATGGGCGAATACGGCCTACCGACCCGCATCCTGGCCGACCGTACCGGCAGCTTCTTAAACTACGTGAGCGCGACCGGCGCGGGCCTCGAACCCTCGGCGCCCGGCCAACTAGACCCCGATGTCTTAGAGAGCGTATACCGATCGTCAGAATATCGAGCCGATTGGAAGGTCTACGGCATACTCGGCGGGCCCTCGGTGGTCGGCTCGCTCTCGCCCATCATCCACAATACCGGCTTCCGCTCGGCCGGCCTCAAGGCCGTCTACCTGCCCTTCCCCTCGGACGACGTCGAGGCCTTCCTCCGCCTGGCCGAGCTCTTAGGAATCCGCGGCTTCTCCATCACCGTCCCGTTCAAGGAGAAGATCCTACCCCGGCTCTCGACGCGCTCGGCGGAGGTCGACGCGATCGGGGCCTGCAATACCGCCGTGCGCGGCCCCGACGGCTGGGCCGGCTACAACACCGACGCCCAGGGCTTCAAGCAGGCCGTCCTCGAATTCATGGGCAAGGCCGACTTGAAGGGCGTGAAGGCCTGCATCGTCGGGGCCGGCGGCGCCGCGCGCGCCGTGGCCCACGTCCTGCACGAGCTGGGCGCCGAGGCCTGCGTCATCAACCGCAGCATACCCAAAGCCAAGCGCCTGGCCGAGACCTACGAGCTACCCTGGTCGGGCATGACCGAGCGGGCGGTCAGCCTCATCGAGCGCTATAACGACCTCATCATCCAGACCACCAGCGTCGGCATGGAGGGCGGCACCCCGGGCGATCCCCTGGAATGGTACCAGTTCTCGGGCAAGGAGGCCCTGTTCGAGACGATCTACAACCCGCACGAGACGCCGCTCTTAAAGCGCGCGCGCGAGGCGGGCTGCCGCGGCACCAACGGCCGCGCCATGCTCCTGGGCCAAGCCGAGGCGCAGTTCGCCCTGTTCACCGGCGTTAAGTATCCTAAGCTATAGGGACGAGGCGGCCGGCGCATGAGGCGTCGGCCGATCCCATATGAGACGAGGCGGCCGACCCGGCCGCGGAAAGAGCATAGATGAGCGAGCACAAGTCGGCCTTCGCGGCCGTGGTCGGGCGCCCGAGCGCGGGCAAGTCCACCCTGATGAATACGATCTGCGGCGAGAAGGTGGCCATCGTGTCGCCGGTGCCCCAGACCACGCGCAACACCGTGCGCGGCATATACACCAAGCCGGAGTTCCAGCTGGTCTTCCTGGACACCCCGGGCCTGCACGACTCGGAGAAGGCCATGAACAAACGCCTTCGGGAGCTGGCCGTGCGCAGCCTGGACGAGGCCGACCTGGTGCTCTACGTGATCGACTCGACCCGCGCCCCCGGCGCCGAGGAGGAGGCCATCGCCTCGCTCCTAGGCCGCTGCATAGGCAAGACCTACGCGGCGGTGAACAAGGTCGACGCCCGGGATTCCGACCCTTCGCGCGCACGGGTCTTCCTTTCGGAGCGCCTGCCGGGGGTCAAGGCCTTCGACATCTCCGCAGAGCGCGGCGACGGCGTGGACGCCCTCGTCGCCGCCCTGGTCGAGGCCGCGCCCGAAGGGCCCGCCTACTACCCCGACGACTACTACACCGACCAAGAGCCGGTCTTCCGCATCGCCGAGGTCGTACGCGAGAAGGTCTTCCTGCACACCCGCGACGAGCTGCCGCACGCGGTCTACGTCGACTACGCGAGCCACCACATGCTCGACGACGGCACCCTGGTCTACGAGGGCATCCTGGTCGTCGAGCGCGACAGCCAGAAGGGCATCGTCATCGGCAAGGGCGGCGAGATGATACGGCGCCTGCGCGAGGAGGCCGAGCGCGACCTCAACGAGATCTTCCCCTACCCGGTCAGGCTCTCGCTCAAGGTGAAGGTGGACCCGCACTGGAAGCGCGACGAGAAGCTCCTGAAGCGGCTCTTACAGTAGCCGCCCGCGGACTAGGCCAAGGCGTTCACCTTCTGGTGCAGGGCGAAGGCCTCGTCGAAGCCTTTCTCTAGGCAGAGGCGCAGGGCGCTTTCGGCGCGCGGGAAGACGGAGCAGTCCAGCTTCTCGCGCTCGTCCTTCGTAAAGTCCGAGAGTACGTAGCCGGCCACGTCGGCATGGTTGGGCCGGCCTATGCCTAAGCGCAGGCGCAGGTAGTCGGCCGTGCCGAAGCGCTCCTTCATGGAGCGCAGCCCGTTGTGCCCGCCTAGGCCGCCGCCCTTCTTCAGCCCGTAGAAGCCGAAGCCCAGCTCCAGCTCGTCATGGACGACGAGGATCTCCTCCGGCGCGATCTTATAGAAGCGGGCCAGCTCGGCGGCGCTGTCGCCCGAGAGATTCATATAAGTCTCGGGCGCGAGGAGCCAGACCCGTCCCTCGGGGCCGTCGTAGGCCGCCCAGCGGCCCTTGAAGCCGCGCTGCCACGAAAGCTCCGGATACAGCCAGAGCGACTCCATGAACTGCCAGGCCACGTTATGGCGGTTGCCGCGGTATTCGCGGCCGTAATTCCCTAGGAACAGATATAGCTTAACCATCTTCGTCATCCTCGATATGGGCCGGGCGGGTCGGCGATCGGCCGGCGGGGGCCTTTGACGGCCGGCCGGGCCGATACTACAATGGCCGTCGACCATGGACAAGGAGTAGGCCCATGCACCACGACGACGTCGCCCTCGAGCCCATAGAGCGGGGCGGCATACCGATCCTGCGCTTCACGGCGGCCCGCGCCTTTACCGCGCCCTCAGGCGCGGGCTACGGCCTGGGCTTCCGTTCGGCCTGGGCCTTCGGCACCGTCTCGGTCGCGGAGCTCGAGCGCCTGGCCGGCGGATCCGCGGCGGCCGGCGGCGGACGCCTCGACTGCCGCTTCGACGCCCGGCGCGATCCGGCCTTCTGCAACGGCTGGCAATCCTGGTCCTCCTCCTGGGAGCTCCTACCCGGCGAGCGCATGCGCCGCGCACGCTTCATCCCCAAGCTGAACCTCTTCACCGACCGGCCCGGCCTGCCCGTCGGGCGCGGCGCCGTCATATCGCACTTTATGTGCTACCTGCGCGCGGGCGACTCGTACCTGGCCCTGGTCTCCCGGAACGCGGGCGGGCCGCCGATTGCCTTTAAGCTCGATCGGGGAGCCGGCGAAGGCGGCCGGGGGGAGTTCACGCTCATCGCCTACGCCGACGGCCAGGAATTTGCCGCGGGCGAGACGATAGCGGAGATCGCGATCATCCGCAGTGACGGTTTCTTTGCGCTGCGCGATGCGCTACGGGAGCTCTTCAAGGACTTCGACCTATTCTCGCGCTTGTCCTTCCTAGCCAAGCCCGGCGAACAGGGCCCGGCCGGGGGCGCCGGGCTCCAGGCGACCGGGTCCCGGCCCGCCGCGCCGCAAACCGCCGGCCTTCACCATCGCCTCATCCCCGGCGGCTACGAAAGCTGGTACAACCATTACGCCGACATCAGCGAGCCGCTCATACGCGAGGACCTGGCAGGCATCGTCGCCACCCCCAACCTGATTAAACGCCGCTACCTCGACGGGGGCCGCCCCACGGTCTTCCAGATAGACGACGGCTGGGAGCGGGCCGTGGGCGATTGGCGCGTGAACGAGGCGCGCTTCCCCCGCGGCATGGCGCCCCTGGCCGCCGAGATCGAGGAGGCCGGGCTCATACCCGGCCTTTGGTTCGCGCCCTTCATCGTGACCAAGGCCGCGGCCGTCTACGCCGAGCATCCCGACTGGCTCCTCCGCGACGCGCGCGGTAGGCCCGTCGTCGCCGCCTGGATGCCCGCCTGGGGCGGCGACTTCTACTGCCTGGACCTGTCTCGGCCCGAGGTCCTGGACTACGTCGACGGCTTCATCGGCAAGGCCATCGACGAATGGGGCTACCGCTACCTGAAGCTGGACTTCCTGTACGCCGGCATGATGCCCGGGGCGCATGCCCAGGGCGGCCCCGCCTGGCGACATTACGAGCGCGCCTTAGAGCGGATCACCCGCCGGACGCATGGCGCTAGCGGCAAGCCCGTAGCCTACCTAGGCTGCGGCGCCCCGCTTGAGAACTCCTTCCGCTACCTGCCCCTCATGCGCATCGGCGCGGACACCAAGGAAGATTGGGACCAAATGCCGCACCGCGCCCTCCTCCATCAGGCCAGGCCAAGCGCCTACAACAGCCTCATGAACACCCTCGGGCGCGCCTTCATGGATCAGGCCG
>CALKWG010000331.1 GCA_938004315.1 uncultured Spirochaetaceae bacterium | reverse complement strand
GCGCGCAGTAGGCGCCGAGCTTGGAGGTATCCATGGACAGCTCGAGCAGCGAGTTAAGCCCGCTGATGGTGACCAGCGGCGTCTTAAGGTCGTGCGCCAGGGCGTTGATCTCCAGGTAGAGCCGATTCTGCATGACCTTGGCCTTCATGGCGTCGAGCTCGGCGGCGCGCCTGCGGCTCTCCTCCTCCATGGCGCTGCTCCTGGCCAGCGCGCGGAACAGGAGGGAGGAGAGCCCCGCGCTCGCCGCCAGGGCCAGGCCGAACGAGAAGCCCAGGATGTCCAGCGCGCCGGCGCGGCCCAGGTAGGCGGCGCTCAACTTGACGCTCGCCGCCGGGTCGCTCATCCCCAGCCCCCAGCGGTCCAAGCCGGGCATGAAGGCCAGCCAGTGCAGGGCGAAGAAGGTCTGCACGGTCACGAGGGCCCTCGTCGCCATGGCCCCCTTCCCCGCCCAGGAATTGAGGATGAGGCAGGCCGCCAGGGCCAGCGCGGCGGGCAGGGGCTCCCAGGGCTGGACGCTCAGGGCCGATTGGGCCGCCAGGCCCAGCCAGCAGAGCGCGGCCAGGCCGAGGCGGCCTATGGCCGGCCCCGCAGCGCCGAGCGAGGCGCGGGTCGCGCGGTAGGAGGGGCTGCCCAGGGCCAGGGCCCTGCTCGCGGCGTCGCCGCCCAGGGCCAAGGCCAGGTAGAGGGCGGTCGCCGCCAGGGCGAGCTGGGCGCTGCCGTAGGTCGAGGCCACGAGGAGCATGCCCGAATCGCCCGAGCGTATGGCCTCGCGCGCGATGACGATGACGCCGTACCAGGCGCGCGCGGCGATGCGCGGCCAAAACAGCCAGAGGCCGAAGAGGGCCGCGGCCAAGGCGGCCTCCCGCGCTATCACGCGCCGGGCCGACTCCGACGCCTTCTTCCTCGAGGCGTCGTCGCCCCTCCGGTTCATGTCCATTCAGCGCTACCTGAACGCCGCGCTCAGCGGCAGGGAGAGGTCCTCGAGCCTCGGGACCGTCGAGATCGGGACGCCGCGGGCGCCCGCCATGCCGTCTATGCGCTCGCGCTCGCCGCCGGAGGCGACCGCGACGACGTAGTCGGCCCGCCGAAGCACGAGGTCGACGAGGCGCTCGTATCGCTCGCCGCCGCCGCGCCGCCCGCCCAGATAGAGAGCCAGCACCGGCAGCGATCGGGAGGTCGCCGCGTCGAGCAGGGCCTCGACCCTGGCCCGCTCCTCGTCGTAGCCCGAGCCTTGCATATGCAGGCTGACCGGGCTGTAGCCGAGGGTCAAGATCAGCGAGCCGGCGCCCTCCAGGTCGTCGGGTTCCGCCCGGGGGATGAACAGGCTCCGCAGCCGCAGGCCCGAGAGCACGTCCTGGACTACGTAGGCCTCGTTCCCCTGCCCCGCCGAGCTCAAGACGATGGTCTCCGCCGCGAAGAGATCGGCAGAGCACACGTCTGAACTCCCGTCACCGAATACGATCTCGTATGC
>CALKWG010000330.1 GCA_938004315.1 uncultured Spirochaetaceae bacterium | reverse complement strand
ACTCCGACACGCGCTGCACGTGGTAGCCGGTCTCCTTGGAGCGCCGCTCGATGATGTCGCCCAGGGTATAGATGAGCTCGCGGTGGGTGGACTCCATCTCGCGGCGGTGCGCCTCTATGGTCATGAGGTCGCGGTAGGAGCGCAGGGCGCTGACGACGGCGGTGAAGAGACGCTGGGCGGTCAGCTCGGTCTTCTCTTTATAGTCGTTGATGTCGTACTCGAGTATGACGCGGTTCTCAGGCGCCCTTCCGGGCTGGCCGGTGCGCAGGATGATGCGCACGAGGGCGTTCCCCAAGTCCTCGCGTATATGGCGCACGAGGCGCAGCCCGGCATCGTCGCCGTCCATGACCACGTCCAGGAGTATAAGGGCGATGTCGGGGTGCTCAGCCAAGGCGTCCTTGGCCTCGGCGCTGTCGTAGGCGGAGAGGAACTCAAGGCCGCGGCCGTCGAAGCTGAAGCCCGAGAGTACGAGCCGGGTCACGGTATGCACATCGTCCTCGTCGTCGACGATGAGGAGCTTCCAGGGGCCTTGCCCGCCTTGACGTGATCGCGCGTCGCTCATGCTTAACGCTAATCTAGTATAAAACTAAGGGCTTGTACACGAGCGGGCGCGGTAGAAAAAGAAAGCCCCCCGGTTTCGGGGAGCTTTCGGGCGTTGCCACCGGTCAGAATTGAACTGACGACACGTGGATTTTCAGTCCACTGCTCTACCAACTGAGCTACAGCGGCTTGGCGCGATGACGTTTATACAGGAATAGAAAAAAAAGGTCAAGCGCTAGCCGTCCTGAAGCGAGCCGCCCGCTCCTGGCCATGCGGGGGCGGCGGGCTCTATAATCGGGGCCATGCGAGCCCTCTGCATTCAGCCGCCCTTCACCCAACTCAACGCCCCCTACCCCGCCGTCTGGTATCTAGACGCTTGGTTCCGCTCCCGCGGGATATCAAGCTCCGCGGAGGACCATGCGATAGCGCTCACTCGGGCGCTCTACTCCCGCGATGGCCTTGGCAAGGCCTTCTCGGCGGCGCGCGCCGCCTTAACCGGGCGGAAGCACCCCGATAAGGCCAGCGAGAAGCGGGTTGCGGCCTATCTGGCGCAGGAGGATCGCTACCTAGCCCTTATCGACGGCTTAGCGGGCTACCTGGCCGGCCAGGACCCGGCCTTCGGCTATCGCCTGGCCGTGGGGGCCGGCCTGCCCTTGGGGATGCGGGCCGAGGCGGTCCTGGGAGAGGAAGGCGGCATAGCGCCGGAGGACGCGCCGGCCCTGGCCACCGCCGTGATCAACGACTTGGCCGACTTCATAGCCTACGCCCTGGACCCTGGCTTCGGGGCGGTGCGCTACGCCGAGCGCCTAGCCTCCGGCGCCCGCGACTACGCCGAGATCAAAGCCGTGGCGGCCGGCAGCTGGGTCTTGAACGAGCTGTATCGACCGCTCTTACGCGAGCGCTTCGACGCGATGAAGCGCGACACTCCCGACGCGGACGGCCGGGACGCTCCGGCGGACCGTCGCCGTGCCGGCGAGCGCCGTGCCGGCGAGCGCCCCGCCTACCTGATCTGCCTTACGGCCCCCTTCCCCGGCTGCCTAGCCGGCGCCCTCGTCGCTGCGGAGGAGGCTCGAGCGGCCTTCGGCCCCGACGCTGCCATTATCCTCGGCGGCGGCTACCCCTCCACGGAGCTGCGCTACCTTGACGCGCCAGAGTTCTTCGACGATTTCGACTACCTGGTCTACGACGCCGGCTACGCCGCCCTGGACTCGCTCCTGGCGCGTTGGGACGGAAGCTATGACGGGCCGCTCTTAGGCGCGCGCTACCGCGGCGCGGACGGGAAGGTGCTGGCGGAGGGCCTCGAGGCCCCGGCGGCCG
>CALKWG010000329.1 GCA_938004315.1 uncultured Spirochaetaceae bacterium | reverse complement strand
CCACCGAGATCTACACTCTTTCCCTACACGACGCTCTTCCGATCTCCTCGAACTCGCGGCATCGGGCGACGAAGCGGCCGCGACGGCCGCGATGGGAGATGAGTCGGCCCGATATGAGATCGGATCCGATGAACTGGTTAAACTGGATTTCTTCTCCGCGCGGCTCGCCCTGGCGCGCGGGGACGAGGCCGAGGCCGAACGCCTCCTTAAGGAGCGCGCGGCCGCGCTGAAGGATTCTGCCGGCCCTGAGTATATCGCCGCGGCCGACCGCTACCTGGCCTTCATCCGCGCCGCGCGAGACCCTGAGGCGGCGCTCGCCTACGCCCGGGGCGAAGCGGACGGGCGCGCCGGCTCGTCCACGGAGTTCCACGCGGCATGGTGGGCGGCCGTAGCCGCGAGGGCCTTAGGCTCCCTAGGATCGGCCGAGGCCGCCGCCGAACTGTCGACGCTGGCGCGTCGCTTCTCAGCCTCCCGCCCGGAAGCCTTTTATTACCCCGAGCGGGCCGTCTTCTCGCGCCTGCCCCCCGGCGCCGCGCTTACCGAAGCGTCGCCGGGCGCCCCCGTAGGGGAGGCTTACGTCGCCGCGCTCGCCGAGGCGATACGCCGCGCGGCGGCCTCGGCCGGGGAAGCGCGGCCTAGTCCTTAGGAGGGTTTGAGTTAAAGCAGTCACGCCAGAGCTTCCAGCTCCCGTCGGCCTGCCTGCGCATGATGGTCAGGAATTTACCGTCGACCTGCGTCCACGCGCCGGAGCCGCGTTCGCTGAAGTCGAAGATATAGCCTCCGCTCGAGTACGCGTAGTCGCCGATGACGACGATCTCCTGGGGGCTGATTTTCATACGCATTTGATAAGCGGGGAAGAAATCGACGTTCGCCGCGCGGATCTCGGCCTTGTCCCGATGCATAGCCTCGTCGGGAGGGAACTGAATCCCGTTCTCATCCCAGAGGCTTAGCCATAGATCAAGGTCGCTCGCATTGATCCCGCGCTCATAGATCCGCCACACCTGCATGATCGCCTCGGCGTCCGGCCCCTCATAGACCGGAGACGCGAAGGGCCTGGCGCTCGCGCATGAGCCCAAGGCGAGGGCTAAGAGCGCGATCAAAATAGCGACGGACATTGAGACTTTGTTACTTTTCATTACCTTCCCCCTCATGTATCGAATCGTTAACGACGAGAAATCAGATCCGGACATCATGATCGCTAACGGGCGTTGCACATTCGTTGCAGCGCGAAGCGATCAAGCGTTGCGCGCCGGGACGCCGTGCCTTATACTCATGGCATAACGAGCATCAAGTAGGATCGAAAAAAGAAGTCGAGGGACCTCGATGTCCGGAATTCGCCTTTCGCTCCTCGGACCTCCTCTCATCTCTCCGCCCCCCGATACGGGCGAGTCCTTCAGGAAGAAGACGCTAGCCCTGCTCGCCTACCTGGCTACCGAGGCGCGGCCGGTCGCGCGCGACAGCCTGGCGGCCTTGTTCTGGCCGGAGAACTCGCAGGCTAGGGCCAGGGCCAATCTACGCCGCGTCATCTTTTGTTTACGGGAGCTCCTTGGCGAAGGCGCCGTTATCGCCGAACAGGATTGCATTATCCTGGATTCGAAGCGCCTAGAAACCGACCTGCGGGATTTTATGCGCCTTTCCGCCGCGCCTACGGATGCCGAAAACGAGGGGGACGAAGGGCTCGTAAGGCTCGAAGCCGCCGTGAAGCTCTATAGGGATCGCTTCATGGCCGGCTTCGGCCTAGCCGACTGCCCCGAATACGACGACTGGCAGCTGACCCAGTCCGCCCTTTGGGGCGAACGCGTCGCGGCGACCCTCGGCTGGCTGTACCGAGCCTATCGGACCCGCGGCATGGCGGATCATGCCGAGTCCTGCGCCAAGCGCCTCTTGGCGCTCGATCCCCTCGACCAGGAGGCGCACCGCCTGCTCATGCGCCTCTACGCCGAGACCGATCGGCCTGAGCTGGCCGAGCGGCAGTTCAGGTCTTGCGCCGAACTCCTACGGACGCAGCTGGGCATGGGGCCCGACTTTAAGACCTTAGACCTACGGGACGAACTCCGCAGCCCGCCCATGGTCCTGGCTATAGGGACCATCGGCCGCGGCCTTCCCAAATACGTAAGCAGCTTCGTCGGCCGGACGGCAGAAAGCGCCGCTGCCATGGAGCTCCTCGCCGAGCCCGGCCGGCCGGTCTGCGTCACGGGCCCGGGCGGAGTCGGTAAGACCAGGTTCGCCATGGAGCTCGCGGCCCGCATGGCGGGCGCTCCGGGCCCGTCACCCGCCTTCGTCGACCTCTCAGGCGTCGACGATCCGGGGCTCGTCATCCCCCTGTGGGCCAGGGCCGTCGGTTGGCGCGAACGGGGCGCCCCGGGGGCGCGGCGCGGCGGGCCGGCCGTAGCGGCCGAGGCGCTCGCCGCCCTGCTACGCGCCCGGCCCTGGGTCGTCGTCCTAGATAACTTCGAGCGCGTCGCGGCGGCCGCGCCTGATGTCCTCGAGGCGGCGGCGGCGGCGCCCGGATCGCGCGTCATCGTGACCAGCCGATCGGCCCAGGGCTTTCCGCCCGAACGGGAGTTGCGGCTAGGCCCGCTCGCCCTCCCTCCGCCGGGCGACTCTCGGGACCCCCGGTCTCTGGCCCGCTACCCGGCGGTCGCCCTGCTCGCCGAACGAGCGGAGGCGGCCCGACCGGGCAGGCGCTTCGCCGAGACGGAGGCCGCGCCC
>CALKWG010000328.1 GCA_938004315.1 uncultured Spirochaetaceae bacterium | reverse complement strand
GCCGCTGGGATCGGCCGCCCATGCCCTTGGAGCTCGGCCCCGACGGGAGCCTTCTTCGGAAGGCGGGCATCCCCGACGGCTGGCGGGCGACGAGCTCGGCGTTCTGCAGCCGGCCTTCTTCGAAGGCCGCCTTGAAGTCGGTCCTTGACGCCGCCGACGCGCGGGCCATCGTGCTTAGCTGGAACGGCGAAGGCTTTCTTTCGGATGAGGAGATCGTAGCCCTCCTCGCCGATAAAGGGGCGCTCGAAGCCCGGGCCCTGAGCTACGTACAGTACCGAGGCGGCAGGCAGAGCGAGGCGCGGGCGAACCCGAATAACGAGTTCTTGTTTATCGTCCGCCGCGACGAGGCGCCCGCGGGGGCCGAGGCGGCCTTGGAGCAGCTACGGCGATCGAGCGCGTTGAACAGGGCGGCGAATTCCTCCTACGACCCTGAAAGGCTTAGGCGTTGGTTCGTCGTCGAAGGAGCGGCCTTGCGCCTTAGGGACGCCGCGGCGGGCACGGCCCCCTTGCCTTTACGGGACGAGCGGCGCCTGGCCCCGGAGGCCGTCCCGGCGATGATCGCCTTAGGCCGCGACGCATGGCGAGAGCTATCGGCGGCCCTGGAATCCGCCCGCTGTCGAAGCGCTAGCGAGGAATTGGACAGCCTGATCTCGCTATTAAATGCCGACGGGGATCGCCCCCTCCGTCGCGGTAAAGGCATGTATGCGCGAGAGGCCTTGCGTCATCTGCGTAAGCTCGCCCACCCGCGCTACGAAACGGTTTTTTATCGCTATCTTGATGCGTTGGAGGCCGTCGCCGGCGAATCGTACCCGGCGAGCTTCGCCGCGGGCCTTCGTGATTTACGGGAGCTCGCGGCCAAACGCGCAATTCGGAGGGACGCATGATCCGGTGGTTTTTCCCCGAGTCCGTTCGCTCCGGGCTCCCGGTCGCGGATCGAAAACGGGTGCCCGTGCTCGCGAGCATGAACATCCTGCTCGTGGTCTTCTTCCTCCTCGCGGCGTACACGAGGTACCGGGCCTTCCCCGAGAATTCGGCCCGCTTCTTCGCGGCCGTCGTCGCCACGACCGCGCTGTTCGCCGCCTCGCTGGCGCTCATACGGGCGCGGCGCTACGCGGCGGCCTCGCTCCTGTCGACGATCGGCATGCTCCTCAATACCTCGTGGATGGCCTTCCTCCTTCCGACCGAGAACGTAGCCGAGCTCTATCGCTTTACCGTGTATTTGATCGCCTCGGGCGTAGCCAATAGCCTCGTGTCTATGGATCGCAGGCAGATCCATTTCTATACGGCGGCGAGCGCGCTGCTCTACGCCGCGGTCTGCGCCTTCATCTACGCCCCCTTCGTCGGAGGCTTCGCCGGGGCGAACGCCTCGATCTTCGCGAACCAGGCCATGCTCCTGGCGGCCATCAATCTTTGCATCCACCTGCTCGACCGTTTGAATCGCGAGCTCCTCAAGGCCGCGGAGGACGAGGCCCGTACGAACCAAGCCCGCTCGGAGAGCCTGGGCCGGCTCGTGGAGAGGGCTAAGGAGGGTCTCGCGGCCGGGGACGCGCTTCTTTCAGCCTCCGAGCGCGGCGACAAGGCGGGCGCCGCGCTGCGCGTCGCGCTCGACGCAGTCGTACATCAGGCCATGCGCCTGAGCGAGGCGTCGGAGTCGGCGAGGAGCGCCAACGGCGGCGTTAACGAGTACGTGGAAGGGCTGAAGCTCGCCGTGGACGGGCAGGGCGCCGTCCTCGAGGAGACCGGTAGCGCCGTTACCCAGATCATGGCTAACATCCAATCGATGGCGGCGGTAGCGGAGGGTAAACGCGCCGAGTTGGCCAAGGTCTTAGGCGAGGTCGAGGCCCATGAGCGCGAGCTGGACGCGGTCATACAAGGCTTCGAGCGCATACGCGGCTCCTCCAAGCAGGCCGCAGGGGTGGCGGTCGGTATCATGGACGTCTCCGAGAAGACCAATATGCTCGCCATGAACGCATCTATAGAGGCGGCGCACGCCGGAAGCGCCGGCAAGGGCTTCGCCGTCATAGCCCAGGAGATACGCAAGCTCTCCGAGGAGGCCCAACGCTCCACGGGGCCATCCAAGGCGCCCTAGGCCAGAACGAAGCGGCCGTCGAGCAGGCCTCGCGCACTATAAAAGCCTACGCGGCATCGATGCGTTCCTTAGGCGCCTCGGTTCGGGCCGGGTTCTTGGCTATGGAGGAGATCCTGGGGGGCTTGGGCGAGGCGGCCAAAGGCGCCTCGGAGCTTATGGAGGCCAGCGCTGCGATGAACGACATGGCGCGGGATACCGGCGAGGGCCTGCGCGGCGCCGCGGACCGCTTATCCGCGGGCGCGGCCAAGCTTGACGAGATTACCAAGCGAGTGGGAGAGCTGTCATCGAAGCTACGGTCTTTAGCGGAGAGTTACGGTTCGATCGAGGCGGCCTTCGCCGAGGTGCGCGCCGTCGGGGAGACGAACGTGCTGAGCGTGAAGCGGCTCGAGGAAGGCCTCGGGACCCTTTAGGAGTCGCCGCCCGGAGTCGCTTGGGACGGGTCGCCGGGCTTGGGTTCCCCGCCGCGGTTCTTGCGGGCGCGGCCGCGGCGCCGGCTCGAGGCGCCCGCCTTGCCCTGCTGCCCCGCGGCGCTATCGGGCGCGTTCGCCGGCTTGCCCTGGGCGCGGCGCTGGGGCGCGGCCGCGCGGCGTTTCGCCGAAGCGTCGCGACCCTTGTCCTTGGGCTCGCCTCCCTGACCCTGGCCTTCTAGCGGGGCTTGGACCGGCCTATCGGCGTAGCGTCGCGGTCCTCGGCCGCCCGCATCGGGCTTGGACGGCGCGCGTCCGCGGTACTCCATAGGGTCGGCGGTTCGCGCGCGGGGCCGCTCGGAGGGGCGCGGGGAGCCGGCGACGCGCGAGGCGCGACGCTGCGAGCCGGCCTTAGGCGCTTCGAGCTTGACGTTCGTGCGCGCGGCCTCCTCCTCCTCCGCGATGGCGAAGAAATTCTCCGGTTCGATGTCGTGGGCGCGGCCCGCCTCGAGTATCTTGCACATGAAGGGGAAGCCGTAACGGACCGCTATCTTAGACGCCCGCTTGAGCTCGACGAGGTCGGCGACGGCTATGGATATCCCGCTCTTGCCGGCGCGGCCGGTGCGGCCGGCGCGGTGAACGTAAATCGAGGGCTCCTCGGGCAGGTCGAAGCTCATGACGTGGCTGACGTCCGCTATGTCGAGGCCTCGCGCGCCCAAGTCGGTGGTCAGGAGCCAGCGAACCTGCCCCGAGGCGAAGCGCCCCACGGCGTCCCGGCGCTCGTTGCCGGATTTGTCGGACTTAAGGAGCTCGAAATCGATGCCGTAGTGCTCCATCTTGCGCGCCAAGTTGAAGAGCGCCGCGTTGGACGAGGCGAAGATCAAGCATCGGGAAGGCCGTACGGCCGCCTCGAAGCGGCGGACGAAGTCCGTCTTGTCGCGGGGGCCGGCGTGGAAGCACCAGTGCTCGATCGAGCCGCGGAGGGCCTCCGCGCTATCGAGCGCGAGGCGCTCGGCGCCCGAGAACCAGCGCTTGGAGCGCTCGACGGTGCGGTCGGCTATGGTCGCCGAGACGATCAGCCTGACGCAGGCGTCGGGCAGGGAGTCGAGCAGGGAAGCGGTGATGTCGATCGCTTCCTTCTCGAACAGGCGGTCGCCCTCGTCGAGCACGATATAGCGTAGCGCGCGCGCGTCCAGCTCGCGCTGGGCTATGAGGTCGCGTATCCTGCCCGCCGAGCCGATAACGACCTGGGGCTTGTCGGCCAGGCGTTCGAGCTGGCGCTTCAAGGGCATGGAGCCCAAAGCCTGGGCCACGCGCAGCCCCGAGCCGGCCGCCGCCGCCAGGCGCTCGGCCTCCCTGTAGAGCTGGGCCGCCAGGTCGTGGGTCGGCGCCACGAAGACGGCCGAAAGCTCGTTCGAGCTCGCGTCGATGGTCGAGAATACGGGGGCCATGTAGGCGAAGGTCTTGCCCGTGCCGGTGGCCGAGCTTAAGAAGAGCGAAGCGCCCGAGAGTATAGGACCGGCGGCCTTGGCCTGGATCTCCGTCGGCTCGGTGAAGCCGAGGGCGGCCATGGCGCGCGCGATATCGTCGCGCAATCCGATTGAAGTAAATGCGTGCATTAGCTTATTTTCGCATAGAACGCGGCCCGGGTACAAGGCCCGCGCTAATCAAGGCTGAGCTCCAAGGCGGCCTGGGGCGCGGCGCCGGGCTCGGAGGCCTTGAGGCAGCGGCTCAAGTACACCCTGGCGGCGTGGTCCGAAGGGTTCGCCGCGACGATGCGCTCGAAGGCCGCCGCGGCCTCCCGGTACGCGCGCCGCTTGTAGAGCGCGACGCCCCCGTCGAAGGCGGGGCGGGACTCTAAGAGCAGGGCGCGCTGCGATTCCGATTGCGCCGAGATGAGCTCGTAGAGCTCGCTGGCGGCGGTCTTACCCTTCACCGTCACCCGGTCTATGAGCCTAAAGTCGTAGGCCGCGTCGGGGCCGAGCCGATGCACGAGGTCGCCGGAGATGAGGACGTCGGTCCTATACACCTTGGTGAGGCTCTCGATGCGGCTGGCGAGGTTGACGGTATCGGAGATGACCGTGCTCTCCAGGCGCATGCGTTCGCCGATGATGCCGAGCATCGCCGGGCCGCCGTGCAGGCCGATGCCGACTTGTATCGGCTCGTGCCCCCAGCCCACGCGCTCCTCGTTATAGCGCCGGACCGTCTGCTGTATCGCTATCGACGCGTCCAGGGCGTCCTCGGGCCGGCGCGGGAACAGCGCCATGATCGCGTCGCCTATGTACTTGTCGATGAAGCCGCCGTGGTCGCGGATGATGGGTCCGACGCGCTCGAGATAGGAGTTCAGGAAGTTGAAATTCTCCTGCGGGGTCATGCTCTCGGAGAGCGTCGTGAACGAGCGTATGTCGCTGAAGAGTATGGTCAGGTCCTTGAGCGACTGGTCGCCCAGCTGGACGTCCACGATGCTCGTCTTGTCCAGGAACGAGAGGAATTCGTGCGGCACGAAGCGCTCGAGCGAGACGTTCACGTGGGCCAGGCGCTCGGAGAGCTGCTCGACCTGGGTGAATGATCGGGAGAAGATGCGCGCCAGGGCGATGGCCTGGCTGAAGATGAAGCCGAAGAGGCCGAAGGGTACGAGGTAGGCGGTGCGTATCACGCCCTGGCTGTAGAGTATGTCGTTTACCGCGGTGGCGCTGAAGAAGGCGAAGCCGGCCAAGATGAAGGGCGCGTGCTCTCGCTTGCGTACCCACGCTATGACCAGGCACACGATGACGTAGAGCAGGCCCGCGACGGTGGCGAGCTCCATGGGGATCACGAGGGTGTTGAAGAACGATACCGGCGTGACGACGGCCAGGGCGCTGAAGCCTAAAAAGACGACGATGAACGGCGTGAGCGTCGCCTTGGTAAGCTCCTTGGGATAGAGCTGCCTGAAGAACATGGCGAAGAAGAGCGAGCCGAGATAGAAGACGGCGAGCTCCATCTTGATCTGGAGCTCCCAGGGGAAGCCTCGTACGATGGTGGCCAAGGCTATGTGCCCGGTCGTCAGGAGCCGGGTCGCCACCACCATGCAGAAGAGGCCGAACCAGAGCGGCGAGCTGTCTTTGGTCCTGAAGACGAAGAGGGCGATGTTATACAGGCCTATCATGACGATCGCGCCGAAGAGGAAGAGGTCGGTGATAAGTATACGGTTGGCGTAAGCCGTAATCGCGTCGCTCGAGCCTATGCGTATGGACTGCCATACGCCGCCGTGGCGGTAGTCTTCGTTGGCTATGCGGAGCACGAGGTCGGCGACGCCGTCCTGGGGGCTGAAGTGCAGGGCCTGCGGCCTGAATTCGGGCCGCACGAGCTCGGGATCGGCGGAGACGCGGCCGTTCCCGCCTATGAGCTTGCCGTTGACGTAGAGCTCGTAGGAGCTGACCATCTGGTGCAGGAAGAGCCCGTATACGCCGTCGTCGGGCAGGCGAACGACCAGCCTATAGGTGGCGACGCCCTTGGCCGGGAGCGGCGCGCCGTCGGTCGGGAACTTCGTCCAATAGCGGGGCATCTCGGCCAGGCCCGTCGGCGTCGGGGCGTCGCCGCGGGCTATGGAGTCTGGATCGACGAGCGAGCCCCACCAGAACTGCCATTCGCCGTCTAAGAGACGTATGTCGGCGCCGCCGAAGCCGGCGGCCGAGAGGTCCAGGGCGCCGCCTTGGGCCTTCAGCTGCGCGGCGCGCAGAGGCGCCTGGGCGGCGCAGGGTAGGGCGGCGAACGCGCAGATCGCGACCGCGACGGCTGTCATTTTTCTATGGCGCATACAGGGCTCCTCGCCGACCGCTACTCGTGCGGGTTCGTCTCGTCGCGCAGGCGCGCGTACCGCGGCTTAATTATATCGTAAATGATGCGGACTCGCTCGCCGTAATGGGCGAAGGCGCTCTTCATGGCGTTGATGGCGATGCGCTCCAGGTCGCGGAGCCCCAGGCCGAAATGCTCGGCCGCCAGGGCGTATTCGCGGCTGAGGCTCGTGTCGCTCATCAGGCGGTTGTCCGTGCAGAGGCAGACGCGGAAATCGTTGCGGTAGAACACGTTGAAGGGATGGGACGCGTAATCGGCGGCCGCCCCTGTCTGCACGTTGGACGAGAGGCAGCATTCGATGGGGACGCGGCGGTCGCGCAGGTAGCTAGCCAGGCTGCCCATCTTGTCGATCTTGGCGCCGGTGTAGGCCATGTCCTCCACGAGGCGCGTGCCGTGGCCGATACGGTGCGCCCCGCAGGTCTGCAGGGCCTGCCAGATCGACTCGGGGCCGAAAGCCTCGCCGGCGTGTATAGTGATGTTGAAGTTCTTGTCGCGTATGTATTGGAAGGCTTCCAGGTGTCGCTTGGGCGGGTGGCCGGCCTCGTCGCCCGCTATGTCGAAGCCCACGACGCCGCGGTCGCGGTAGGCCACGGCCAGCTCGGCGGTCTCGAGCGAGTAGGCGGGAGCCATATTGCGCATGGCGCAGAGGATGAGCCCGTAGGAGCAGCCGGTCGCGGCCTTGCCCGCCTCGAGGCCGCGCAGGGCCGCCTCGACGATGGCCTCTAGGCTCAGTTCGTCGCTCTGATGCAGGATCGGCGCGAAACGGAGCTCTGCGTAGACCACGCCATCGGCCGCCAGGTCCTCCAGCGCCTCGCGCGCGACGCGCTCGATGGCCTGGGGCGTGCGCATGACCCCGCAGGTAAGGGCGAACCCCTCCAAGTAGAGCGACAGGCTCTTGCGGTTCGCCCCGCGATGGAGCCAGTCGGCCAGCCCCGCGGCGTCGTCAACGGGGAGTTTCATCCCGCGCTCCTTAGCCAGCTCGAGTACCGTCGCCGGCCGTAAGCCGCCGTCCAGGTGGTCGTGCAGCTCGACCTTGGGCGCACGCCGGATCATCTCGTGGGTTATCATGGCGATAGTATATACGGCCGGGGGCGCTTCGGCCAGCCGAGCCGCTCGCTTCGGGCGGCGGAGCCGCATAAGCTTGTCCAGGGGGCGGCTTTTTCCGTATAGTAGGCCCGATGAATTTAGAAGCGTTCATACTCGGCTCGGGCGGCATGATGCCGCTCCCCCACAGGCATTTAACCAGCATGCTCCTGCGCCGTGAGGGGGAGCTCTTCCTCTTCGACGCCGGGGAGGGCACCCAGGTGTCGCTCAGGCGGCTCAACCTGCGCTGGAAGAAGATCACGGCCATCTTCATATCGCATACCCACGCCGACCACGTCACCGGCCTGCCGGGCCTCCTCATGCTCTCGAGCCAGGTGGACCGCGACGAGCCGCTCTATATTTACGGCCCGCCCAAGATAGCCGAGTACGTAGAAAGCTCGCGGCGCGTGCTCGATATGTACATCAACTACGAGATCGTGGTGAAGGAGATCGAGGCTCCCGCCGTCTGCTACGAGGGGGAGGGCTATCGCATCAGGGCCTTCCCCCTGCGTCATACGAAGACCTGCGTGGGCTACGCGATGGAGGAGGACCCCCGCCCGGGCGCCTTCCATCCGGAGCGGGCGGAGGCCCTGGGCGTACCCAAGGGGCCGCTCTGGTCCCGCCTGCAGGCCGGCGAGGCCGTGCCCGCCGCCGACGGCCGGCTAGTAAGCCCGCAGGAGGTGCTCGGGCCGACGCGTAGCGGCCGTAAGGTGAGCTACGTCACCGACTCCCTCTATTTCCCCGGCATCGCGCCCGAGGTGGCCGGCTCGGACCTGTTCATCTGCGAGGGCATGTTCGAGAAGGCCCTGCTGTCGAGCGCCGCGGAGAAGAAGCATATGACCGCCGACCAGGCGGCCATGATCGCGCGCGAGGCAGGCGGGGTAAAGAAGCTCGGCCTCATACATTTCAGCCCGCGCTATACCGACCACGAGCTCAAGCGTCTCCTGGCCGAGGCGCGGGAGATCTTCCCCGATACGGCGCTGACCAAGGATAGGATGTGCTTCCCCATAGAATACGTAGACTGACGAGGCTGCCATGATCGAGGTGAGCGGGCTGTCCAAATCGTACGGCGGCTTCGAGGCCGTCAAAGAGGTGAGCTTTACGGTCGGCGACGGGCGGGTCATAGGCCTGCTCGGCCCCAACGGCGCGGGCAAGACGACCATCATGAAGGTCCTGACCGGCTACCACCGCCCGAGCGCGGGCCGGGCCGTCGTAGGCGGCGTCGACGTAGCCAAGGATCCGCTGGCCGTCAAGCGCCTGGTAGGTTACTTGCCCGAGGGCGTGCCGCTCTACGGCGATATGACGGTAACGGAGTACCTTTCCTTCATAGCCGAGGCTCGCGGGCTAACGCCTGGCGCGCGCGCGCCGGCGGCCGCCAAGGCCATGGAGGCCTGCGGCCTGGGCGGTATGGGGCCGGTGCTCATCGAGCACCTGTCTAAGGGCTACAGGCAGCGGGTGGGCCTGGCGCAGGCCATACTGCACGACCCTCCGGTGCTCATCCTAGACGAGCCGACCACGGGGCTCGACCCTAACCAAATCCTCGAGATTCGTTCGCTTATCCGCTCGCTCGGCGGGGACAAGACCGTCATACTCTCCACCCATATCATGCAGGAGGTCGAGGCCCTCTGCTCCGAGGTGCTCATCCTGAACGAGGGGCGGATCGCGGCTCAGGGCTCGGCCCGGGAGCTGTCCGAGGCCATGCAGGGCGGCGAGCTCATCAAGGCCGTCATCCTCGCCCGCGGGGGCGGGGCGGCCGGCGGGGAGCCCGGCGCCGGCGCCGCGGCTACGGCCCTAGGCTGGGCCGACGCCGAGGCTCGGCCGCTCGGCGACGGGAGGAGCGAGCTGTCATATCGCGCGACGGCCGGGCGCGGGGACGAGGAGGCCGAGCGCCTATTCGATTGGGCCGCGGGCTCGGGCGCCAAGCTTTTAGAGCTCAGGCGCGAGCGCATCTCGCTCGAGGAGATCTTCGTGCGGCTTACCTCGGAGGAGCATACGAAATGAAAGCCACCATGGTCATCGCCCGGCGCGAGCTGAGGTCATACTTCAATTCGCCCCTGGCCTACGTCTTCATCGCGAGCCTCCTCTTAATCACGGCTATCTTCTTCTATTTCCTAGGCGGGTTCTACGCGATGAACCGGGCTAGCATGCGCTCATACTTCGCGCTCTTCCCCGCGGTCCTCGCCGTCCTCGTCCCCGCCCTGACCATGAGGCTCTGGGCGGAGGAGCGCCGGCAGGGGAGCTATGAGCTCCTCATAACCCTCCCGTTCACCGAGGCGGAGCTGGCGATCGGCAAGCACCTGGCCGCCTGGGCGGTGATCGCGACGGCGCTCGCCGCCACCCTGCCGGTACCGCTCATGGTCGGCGCGCTCGGGCGGCTGGACTGGGGCGTTGTCGCGGCCGAGTACCTGGGCGCGCTGCTCCTAGGCTCGGCCTACGCCGCCGTCGGCCAATACCTGTCCTCGCTGACGCGCAACCAGATGAGCGCCTTCATGGCCGGGGCGGCGGCCCTCCTGGCCCTGGGCCTGGTCTATCAACTGGCGGCCTGGCTGGACCTCCCGCCCTGGTTGGCCGGCATTGTTAACTGGCTATCACTTGGTTATAGGTTTATATCTTTTTCTAGAGGCGTCATAGATAGCCGCGACCTGGCTTATTTCGCCCTGGTGAGCGCGGCGGCGCTCTACCTGACCGCCAAGCGCCTCTATTTCAGCGCGTGGAGCTAAGACGATGAAGCATAGCGATAGGGCCGACGAAGCCCGCCGGCGCGAGCGGTTCCTCCTCTGGCTCGGGCTCTCCGCCCTGATCCTCGCGGCCTTCGCCGGCAGCCGCTGGTATTTCAAGCTCGACCTAAGCCGCGACCGGGCCTCGACCCTGTCGGTCCCGGCGCGCGAGCTCTATAAAAGCCTGCCCGAGGGGCTCCGCGTCACCTACTACGTCTCTAGGCAGCTCAAGGACCGGCACCCCGGCCCGGCCGCCGTCGAGGACCTCCTGCGGGAGCTGGAGTCCCGTTCCCGCGGGCTCGTGCGCGTCCGCGTCGTCGATCCGGCCAAGGATCCGTCGGAGGCCGAGCGCTTCGGCGTGGCGCCGCAGCAGCTCCAGGTCGTGGAGCGCTCCGAGCAGCGCGTGGCCATCGTCTACTCCGGCGTCGTCCTCGAGTACTTGGGCGAATACGAGACGATCCCGGCGCTCATCGATACGGCCACCTTGGAGTACGATATCGTCCGCCTCGCGCGGGCCCTGGCCGGCGCGAAGCGCCCGGTCGCGGCCATGCTCGTCGGCGACGCCGACAAGAGCCTGGAGAACGACTACGCCAGCCTGAAGGCGGCCTTGGAGCGCGCCGGCTACCTGACGAGGCCGCAGGAGCGTGGACGCCCGGTGGAGGCGGACGCCGACCTGCTCTTCGTGCTGGGTAACGCGTCGCTCGACCGCTACGACGCCTATTTCGTCGACGAGTTCCTCATGCGGGGCGGCGCCGCCTTCATGGCCCTGAAGGGCGTGAACGTGAACCCCGACTACGGCCTGGTCGCCGAGGCCCTGCCGCCCGGCGGCTTCCTCGCGGCCCTCGCCGCCTACGGCGTCGATATACGCCGGGAGCTGGTCCTGGACCAGCTCAACCTGACCGTCCCCTTCCAAACCCAGGGGCCGAGCGGCGCCTTGAGCCTGCGCTACGTACGCTACCCGCACTGGATCGCCGTCGACGCGCGTAACGCGGACGCCGCCCATCCGATAGGCGCCGCCTTCGCCGGCCTCGACCTCTTCTGGCCCAGCCCCATGGAGCTACGGGCTCCGGCCGGGGTGGCCGCGACGGTCTTGGCTAGGACGAGCCCCCGAGCCTGGAGGCAGACTAAGGACTTCGCCGCCGCGCCCGAGGACGAGTACCGATACGAGGACGAGCGCGCGGCGACCGGCGGCCAGTTCATCGTCGCGGCCGCCCTGTCGGGCCCCCTGCCGAGCGCCTTCGCCTCCGGCGACCTGCCCTCCCGGGACGGCGAGCCGGCGCTCGACCCGCCCGCCCGGAACGCGGCCGCCGACGCCAGGCTCGTCGTCGTTTCATCCGCCGACTTCCTCACCGAGCTCCTACGGATGAGCGGCTCGGGTTTCAACCTGTCGTTCGCCTTGGCCGCGGCCGATTGGCTTTCGGCCGACGGGGATCTCGCCGCCGTGCGGACGCGCGGCCAGGCCGACCTTAGGCTGAACAGGATACAGGACGAGGGCCTGCGCGAGTTCGTCGTCGGCTTGAGCTACGCCCTTAATCTCATCGCGCTCCCCGCGCTCGTCGCCGCCCTGGGCCTCCTTCGGGCCGCGTCCAGGCGCCGGCGAGAGGCCGCCGCGCGCGCCGAAGGAGCCGCATGATGCCCGCGCCTTATAAGACGAGGCTCCTAAGGCTGGTCGCCCTGAACCTCGCGCTCGCGCTGATCGTAGCCCTCGGCTGGGCGCTGGACGCCGGCCGAGGCGCGGCCCCGATGCTGCCGATCGAGCTCGCGCCCGAGCCGTCGGCCGTCCGCGCCCTAAGCATAGGCGCCGGGGACGGGCTCATCGAACTCGTTAAGCGTGACGGGCTATGGTCGCTCAAGGACGAGTACGGCGAAGTACCGGCTGATGCGCAGCGCGTCGAGGCCTTCCTCTCAGCCTTAAACGGCGTGAAACGGGTCGAGCGCATGGCGCGCTCCGCCGCGTCCTTCCCGGCCCTCGGCTTGGATGACGCGGCCCGGCGCGTACGACTGGCCGATTTCTCCGATAGGACCCTGGCGGAGTTCTTCGTGGGGGACTATGGACCGAGCTCCGATTTCGCCTACGCCCGCCTGGCCGGCGCTGCGGAGGCTTGGGCCATGCCGGCCGCGGCGGCCGGCTACGTCTACGCGTCGCGCCTTAGTTGGCAGGACCTCCGCGTCCTCCCGGCCGGGATCGCGGCCCAAGAAGTGCAGGAGCTCAAGGCCGAGGGCTACCTCGAGCTCGATGCCGGCGGCCGGGCGCCCCTAGGCTACGCCCTTAGGCGAGAGGGGACTTCCTGGGTGGCGGCGGGAGCGGCCATAGATGCAGCTAAAGTCGAGGCCATGCTCCGGAGCCTGCTCGGGCTCAGGGCGGCCTCGTACGGGCCGCCCGCGGACGGCGGCTCGGCCGGCACGGCTAGGGTAGTATTGACGCTCGGGGACGGGCGGTCGTTCACGCTGAGCGTTGCCGAGCGCCTGGCGGACGGCCGCTACAGGGCGGGCTCGAGCGCCCGCGCTCGCCCCTTCGTCATCCTCGGCGGCACGGCTCTCGACGCGTTCAAACCCCTGGATCAGCTTAAGCCCTAACGTCCGGCCAGGAAGGCCCTGAATTTCTCGGGGTCGGGCCTAAAAGCCATGATGCGCGTGTCGCGCTCCTCCCTGGCCTTGCGGAGGGCCGCCATGGCCTCGCCGACCATGCGGTCAGCCTCTACGAGCCGCCCCGAGCGGGAACTCAGCCCTATGAACAGGTCGAGGTACGAAAGACCGTCCTTACGCCCCTGCAAGAGGAAGGTCAGCTTCTTCAGGAGCTCCTCGCTCATGCGGATGGCATGGTCGACGTCCATGTTCGGCAGGATCACCGATACGCCGGACTTGCCGAACTGGAAGGACAGATCCTTGAAGCTGAAGAACTCCTGGGTGGTCTTGGCGAAGAGGTTGTACTCCTCGCCGCCGCGTTCGCATCGGTCGAAGTTGGCGATGAGCAGGGACAGGTCTTGCTCGAACGAGGCCGAGCGCTTGAGCTCGGCGTCGAGCCGCTCGCGGAGGTAGCTCTCCCAACAGAGACCGGTTTCCGGGTCGAAGAGGCCGCGCGGGCCGTCGAGGCCGTGGCCGGCCAGCTCCGGTTCATGCAGCTTGGCCGACAAGGGCCTGGCGAGCTCGGGCGCCGGCGCCTCATCGAGGGCGGCCGGCTCCGCGGTGGGGGGGACTGCCTCGTCGAACGAGGCTTCGAGATCCGAGAAATCGTCGATCCCCGGCACATAGTCGGGTATGGAGAAATCATCCGCCATAGAAGGCGAACGCGCCGCCTCGTCCCGACCGCTTGAGCCGAGCTCCGCGTAGGCGGGGTCGGCGCTCGACCCCGAGGCGAACCACGGGTCGTCCAGCTCCTCAGGAGCCGCCGCGGGGGGACTATCGTAGGCGGCGGGCGCGCGCCTTCCGGCCGAGGCCGCGATGGCCGCCAGGCCGAGCGCCATGACGGCGCCGTAGGCTATGAGGGCGTCGCGTAGGGCGGCGAACAGCTCGCCTTGCGTGAGCGTCGTCATCGCCGCGTCGATGCGCATGCCCGCTGAGACGGGGCCGCCGAAGTAAGCCGCGCCTATGGACGGTAGCTCGAAGAGCCGCTCGCCCGGAAGCCCGCGCGCCGAACTCGCCGCCCTGTAGTAGGGGGAGCTGGCCGGCAGGGCGTACAGCACGTCGCCCGAGGCGTCGCGTATGACCAGGGCGAGGATGCGGCCGCTGCCTTCCCAGGCGGCGCGGGCCGTCATGGCCCAGTCGGGGGCGGCCAGCGCCTCGGGGGAGAACACCGTGTTAACCGCCACGCGCCTGAGGTCTTCGAACGCGGCCTTGGCCTCCGCCCGGCCGCGCTCCGCCGCGCCGACGATCCGCATGCCGGTCCAGACGCCGACGCCGATAAGGGCCGAAAGGCCGACGATCAAGGCTACGCTTGCTCCACGCTTCATAATGGGCGAGTATACTATAGGTTTAGGTCGAATGGAACCGTAAACGTAGGATTGTCCTACGGGGAGGCGGGCATGGACGTACGGCGTAGGCTCTTACGCGGCGGTTGGTATCCCGACGACGAGGCGGGCGTCCGAGCCGCCCTATCGAATTTCGAGGCGGGCGGCGAGCTCGCCGGCGCTTCGCTCGGGTCGATAGCCGCCGTCGCGCCGCACGCTGGCTGGGAATTTTCAGGCTCGCTAGCCTGGGCCGCTTGGCGCGCCGCCCGGGAGGCCGAGCTGGCGATCGTGATAGGCGGCCACCTGCCCGCGGGCGCGGACTTCCTCTGCGCACCAGCCCCCCGGGCCGAGACGCCCTTGGGCGAGCTCGAACTGGACATGGAGCTCGACGCCTTCGTCAGGGGCGAAGATCGGAAGAGCGTCGTGTAGGGAAAGAGTGTAGATCTCGGTGG
>CALKWG010000327.1 GCA_938004315.1 uncultured Spirochaetaceae bacterium | reverse complement strand
CCACCGAGATCTACACTCTTTCCCTACACGACGCTCTTCCGATCTGCTCGTGATGCCAAGCTCGCGCGAGGCGATGCTACCGACCGCGGAGTGGAGGCCGGTAGACTGCAATATGCGGGCGGTAATCGTAGGCATAGGCTATACCTTTCCGAAGGCGGCGCTAAAGCTGGCCACGCCAGAAGCCGCGCCCATAAGGCAGCGGAAGTAAATATCTTCCAACTCGTTTATAAACACGTTGCCGGCTTCTTCTAGCCGCACGGCGACGCCGACCGGCGCGTCGAACGAAAGCAGCATGGTAGCTGGCATAATGGGAACGGTTCGCTCGGCGGCCTTAAAAATCATATGTTTCCCGACTTGAACGCGCGAGCCCTGGCGCCAGTATTCCAGCTTGAACTGGCAGCCGCGCGGAGCGGTGAAAAACCCCGACGGGCCGTAATTTTCATTGATTAAGATTTTGATAAGCGCGCTGGTTAGCGTGCCCGGTACGCCGGAGGTATAGGTGCCGCCCGTACCAGTCTTTACGATGTAGATGTCGCCAGCGTTGCGTCGGTTAGTGCCTACCGTTAAGACTTGAGCGCCAAACACGCGCCAGAAAGCCTTGGTCGTGGTCACAACCGTTTGGCCGTTCAGGGTAACGGTTTCGAGAAGCGGCAGTCCGTCGAAGTCAAGCCCCGCGATTTCAACGGTTCGAGCTCCAGTGCCGGCCGCGGCATCGGTCGCGCTAGAGCTAGAAACGTCAAGGGTAAAGGCGGTCGGGAAAATGGCGCCCATATCTTGAAGCTGGTTAAACTCGTTGACGTTCAACAGGGACGTACCCGCGGCGGGAGCCCGGCCGAAAATGATAGGGCGAGCGCAGAAGAACCGATCGGCTAAAGTCATGTAAATCCTCCTAGTCTTTGGTAAAGATGCCGCGCGAGCCGAGCGTGTCGGCCGCGTAATGAACGCCTACAGTGTGAAGAAAGCAGTTCCCCGCGTACGTGTCCGCCGGGTCGCCGCCGAGCCGGTAGATTCTGAACGCGCATTGCGCGCCGATCTGGAGGCCAAATCCGTTAATCGTGGCGAGATCGTGCGCGACGTGCTGATTGAGCACGCCGGGCGCCGGGACGGTTACGGTCTGGGCCACGGGGGCCGGGAACACTTGCCCAAGGGCCGCAAAGCTGTAATCGACGCCCCAAACGACGTTACCCGTGCCGGCCGTGTCCGGGCTCCAATGGATATGAAGGTACATTTCCGAGCCTTCGTAGTAGTCGTGCTGAAGCTCAAAGCCGCCGTATAGCTCGTCGGTTACGGAGTTATTGAAGCGCGTCGCGTAGATGTTTCCTAGAAAAACAACATACGACGGCGAGCTCGGGCCGGGCCGCAAGTTGGACGCCGGGAGAATGATGTCTTTGTACTGCCTAGCCTTGCCAAAGCTCTTTAAGAACCCGTCATCCTGAAACTCGGTTACGTTAGGCTCAATGCCGAAGCGCGCCGTATCGGCCGGGAGCAAGCGCTTGCGCTCCATGTCCGCCTCGTTGATCTGGCGGGCCATGTCGAGGAGCGACTTGCTAACCTCTTCGCGCTGGCCGGCTTCGGGCAGTTGCGGCCGGGTCGGGATTATCATTCAGGCGCCCCCCAAGCGCCGGTCGGAGCCGGCGGGGCTTTGGCGTTGTCGATCATGGTCTGCTTCTCGGCCTGCTCCTGTGGGTAGATGCCCTGGGCCTTCCGCACGGCCTCCGGGGTGATCTGTAGCCCCTTAGGCTTGGGCGCCGGCTTGGGCGGTATGATCGGAACCGGGATGAAAACCGGCTGCGGGGGCGGGGGCGGGGGCATGACAGGCGCGGGCGGTACCGGAGGCGGCATCGCCAAGCCGGGCGCCGGGGCGGCTAGCTCTGGCATGGCGGGAGGCGGGAGCCCTTGGAATAATTGCGGCGTAAAAATGTCGCTCATACAACCCCCATGCTATACAGCTCGTCAACGTCTACGCCATAAGCGGCAAGGAGCGTTTTGATAAGCGCCTCTTTTTGCTCGGGCGCGACGTTGCGTTTGAGTATCTTGTTAAGCTCCGCGCGGGCCGCCTTCTCGGTGCCGGTCGCCTTCGCCACGTCGCCGACGAGGGCCGAAAGCTGATCGACGGCCGCTTGGCGTTGAATCCCAGCCTCGGGTGCTTCCTGTTGCAAAAACCCCGGGCTTTTTGCAATAGCGGTCGGCGCTATTTCTTTTAACTGCTTAGCGACGCCCAGGGCTCGCGAGATCGGAAGAGCGTCGTGTAGGGAAAGAGTGTAGATCTGGGTGGTCGGCG
>CALKWG010000326.1 GCA_938004315.1 uncultured Spirochaetaceae bacterium | reverse complement strand
CCGGCCTTCAGGCGGCCTGAGTTCTTCACCGGGCGCGACGCCAGCTTCAACGCCCTGCCGGACATCTCCTGGTTCGGCCCCGACGGCGAGAGCCCCGACTGGGCCCGCGCCGAGCGCGCCGTGGCCGCCCGCCTGGACGGATCGCGCGCCGACATCATGGCCGACCGCGACGACAATGACTTCTACCTGATACTGAACGCCTCGCCCCACGTCTTGGCCTTCAAGCTGCCGGCGCCTCCGCCGGGCCGGCGTTGGCATCGCGTCATGGATACGGCCTTGGCCGCGCCCGACGACTTCCTGCCCGAGGGCGCGCCCGAGCCGGCGCGCGACTCCTACGCCGCCGCCTCCCGCAGCGCCGTCCTCCTCTTCACGCGCGAAGCCTGATTCATCCAGCGGCCGCGTCTACGACGTCGGGTATAAGCGTGCCAAACTTGCTCGGCGCGTAAAATCTTGGTAATTTATACGCATGAGGACTACGATACGGCGCCGGGGCCTGGCCGATTACGAGGCGGGTAAGCGCGCCTTGGCCATGCACGACCCCGCCCGCGCCCTGCCGCTCCTGCGGCGCGCGCTCGAGGCCGTACACCCGGAGAGCCGGCGGATCTATGCCGACCGGGTGTATTGGCTGTCCGTAGCCCTCTTAAAGCTCGGCAAGGACGCCCTGGCCATAAAGGCGCTGGCCTCGGCCCAAGGCCTGTATCCCCGCGGGCGCGTCCACGACCTGTATTGCCGCGTCTCCAACGAGTACGGCATGCCGCGCGCCTCCTGCGCCGAGCACGACGACTACAAAGCGTTCCTGGCCATACAGCTCAGGCGCTACCTAGCCGGCGTGCCCGGCGGCCGCTTCGCTAGCCAGGCCGAGATCGACGCGGTCCTGGGACTTATAGCCCAGTCGTGGCTACGATTGATCAAAGGCCATGACCTGCGCTCCTCGGCCTGCGCCGACAAGGTGGAGGCGTATAAGGCCTGGCGTATCGACTTCCCGGCCCTACGCGAAGGTTTCGCCGGCGGCCGCGTAGTAGCCGGCGACTTCCGACCCCACGCCGCCGCGGGCTTAGACCCGTCGTCACGCTGCCCCTGCGGTTCGGGACTGCCCGCCCAGCGCTGTTGCGCCCGCGTCCAGGCCCCGTACGAGCGATAAAAACGGCGCCGGCGCGCCGTCCGTCGCCCGGTGATCGTAGCTTGCGGGTCAAAACGAAACAAAAGCCCCGCCCCGTCATCATTGTGTTTCAAAAGGTAACAAAATGCCCCTTCAACTACATCACCCGTATCGTAAGGAAACATAAGTAAAAATATATATAATTAGCAGAGTGAAAATATCAGAATAGGCTAGGGGGGCCGAGCAAAATAAACCAATATCAAGACCAGGGGAACTTGATTTGATTGAATATGGCGAATTCCAGTCGATAGCGATTAAATATCAGTAGCAAAAGGAAATAGGCACGGTCGCTAGCTGAGCGGCTAGCCAGGCGGCATGGGGACTTGGCCTCAGATCCCACGGAATTGAATCCTCTCGTGGTCTAAATTTTCATCATGCGACTTGGCACGGCTCTTGCTTATATAAAGGGCAGGAGGATACGCATGAAGACGAAAAGGACCCCCGCAACGCAGATGAGCGCTTCCTTGGACGCCAACGTGCTTTCCATATATCTCAAGGAAATCAACAAGGTGCCGCTCCTCACCCGCGAGGAAGAGGATCGCTACGCCCGCGCCGCCGCCAAGGGCGACCAGAAGGCTAAGGACATGCTCGTGAAGGGCAACCTGCGCTTCGTGGTTAACGTGGCTAAGCGCTACCAGAATCAGGGACTGCCCCTTTCCGACCTGATATCCGAAGGCAATATCGGCCTCATCAACGCCATCGAACGCTACGACGTCGACAAGGGCTACCACTTCATCAGCTACGCCGTGTGGTGGATACGCCAGGCCATACTCAAGGCCATCTGCGAGAAGAGCCGCATGATCCGCTTGCCCTTGAACCGCGCCAACGAGCTCGTGCAGATCGAGAAGGCCCGCAAGTACGTCAACGGCGGCCTGTCCGAGGACGCCGAGATCCAAGAGATCGCCAAGATGCTCGACATGGACTCCGCCCACGTGGCCGACCTGGTCAACGTGTCCCGCGAGTTCGTGTCCCTCGAGACCCCCGTCTTCGACGAGCGCGACTCCAGCGTCCTTGGCGACTTCGTCGAGAACAGCGCCTACAAGACCCCCGACGACCACGTCGTCGAGCAAGGCCTCAAGGCCGACATCAACGCCGTGCTCATGACCCTCTCCGAGAAGGAGCGTGAGGTCCTGCAGTACCGCTTCGGCCTGAACGGCCGCCGCTCCATGAGCCTGAAAGAGATCGGCG
>CALKWG010000325.1 GCA_938004315.1 uncultured Spirochaetaceae bacterium | reverse complement strand
CGTCCAGCTCCTCGATGCGGCTGCCGTACATGGCCATGGAGTCGGTGAACATGGTAAAGACCACGTCGCCCTCGTCCATCTCGTAGTACTTGGCCATCTTGATCGCGGCCAGCATGTTGCCCACGCCGGAGATGCCCATGAGCGGCAGGGCGTCGATGTCGGCCTGGGAGACGCCGGCCTCGCGCAGGACCGCATGGCCGGCCGGCTCGTTAAAGAGGCGGATCAGGCGGATAGGCAGCTCGTCGTCGATGCCGATGGCCATGTCGGTCTCGCGCATGTTGTGGATCCAGGGGATGTGCTTGTCGCCGATGCCCTCGATGCGGTGGTCGCCGAAGCCGTTCTCCAGGATGGTCGGGCACTGCAGCGCCTCGCCCACGCCCACCTTGGCGCCGCTATGGCGCTCGCGGATGTAGCTGCCGGCGCCCATGGTGCCCGCCGAGCCGGAGGACAGCACCACGCCGCCGATGCGGTCGCCGGGCTTGGCGATGGCCTTGAAAGCCTCCTCCATGGCGGGGCCGGTGACGCTGTAGTGCCACAGGTGGTTCGGCAGCTGGTCGAACTGGTTAAAGATCACGCAGTCGCTGCGGGTCTTCTCGATCTCCACGCACTTGTCGAATATTTCCTTAACGTTGGACTCGCAACCGGGGGTTGCGATAACCTCCTCGGCCATGGTCTTGAGCCACTCGAAGCGCTCCTTGCTCATGCCCGCCGGCAGGATGGCCACGCTCGGGCAGGTCAGGAGCCGCGAGATATAGGCGCCGCCGCGGCAGTAGTTGCCGGTGCTCGGCCAGACCGCCTTCTTGCTGGAGGGGTCGAAGCGGCCGGTCACTAGCTCCGGCAGCAGGCAGGACAGGGCCGCGCCGACCTTGTGCGCGCCGGTGGGGAACCACTTGCCCACGAGGCCCACGATCCTGGCCTTGGTGCCGGTGATGGAGCGCGGGATCTCCACGAAATTGACGCCGCCGAACTGGCCGCCCTTCTCCTTGGGCTCGTTATGCCAGTTCACGCGGAAGAGGTTGCGGCTATGCACGTCCCACAGGCCTATGCGCTTGAGCTCGTCCTTCACCGACTGGGGAATCTTGGACGGGTCGCGCATCTGCTCGTAGGTGGGGAGCACGATGCCGTTCTTCTTGCAGCGCTCTATGTTCTTCTTCCTGGCTTGTTCATCGACGCGTAAATCTATCATAACGTCTCCTTTTATCGACTCGTCTTTAGGGCGCGTCCCGCGCGGGGGCGCGGGACCGGGCTATACGCGGGTACTCCTCGCCGCCTTAGCCGGCTACGCCGGTTAAGGCGGCTGCGGGGTACCCGCTCCTATCCCTCGCGCGCTCCGGCGCGGGGGCTCGTACGCGATCCGGCCGGCGCGGCGACGCCGTTTCGGCGACGCCGCGCCGGCGAATTTCCTATAATCCCAAAGCCTTCATCGCGCCGGCTACGTCCTTCAGGCCCGAGCCGGTAATCATCACCACGACGCGGGCGTCCTTAGGAAGCTCCGCGGCGGCCTTCGTAAAGCCCGCCCAGGCGCAGGCCGAGCTCGGCTCGGCGAAGAGACCCGAGCCGGCGGCCAGCTCGCGCTGGGCGGCCAAGATCTCCGCGTCGCTTACGACAGCCGCGCGCCCGCCGTACTTCTTAAGCTTGGCCAGGGCGTGCTCGCCGTTCCGCGGCACGTCTACCGAGATGGAGTCGGCGACCGTGTCGCTGGCTACCGGCTCGCCGAAGCCTCCGGCGGCCAGGGCGCGGGCGATGGCGCTCGAGCCCTCGGCCTGGCAGGCCCAGATCGTCGGCACCTTATCGATGCGCCCCAGGCGCACCAGGTCCTCGAAGCCCTTGTAGACGCCGGCCATGATCACGCCGTCCCCGGTCGGTACGAAAACGTGGTCGGGCGCCAGGTAGGCCGACCCGCCCGTCTTCCCGCCGGCCTCGGCCTTAGCCAGGTCGCGCGCCATCTCGAAGGACACGGTCTTCTTGCCCTCGATGGTGAGGGGGTTGTAGGCGGTGTTCCTCGATAGGACGCCGGTGGCCTTGGTGTAGGCCAGCGACTCCTCGAAGGCGAGGTCGTAAGTGCCGTCCACCTCGCGGAGCTCGGCGCCGTACTGCAGCACCTGCACGCGCTTGGCCACGGGCGCCTTCTTAGGCAGGTAGACCGTGATCTTCAGGCCCGCCGCGGCGCCGATGGCCGCCATGCTGCTGGCCGCATTCCCGGTGCTGGCAAGGGCTATCTCGCCTATGCCGCGTTTCTTGGCGAAGGCCGCCACGAGGTAGCTGGCCCGGTCCTTGAAGGAGCCGGAGGGCTCGCAGGTGTCGTCTTTGAGGTAGAGGCGCCTAAAGCCCGTCGCCGCCCGTAGGCGAGACGGGGCCCAGAGCGGCGTGTCCCCGACGGGCACGGGCGGGAAATGCTCCGGCCCGACCGGCAGGGGAATGCCATCGGGCGGCCCCTGCCAATCGCCTTCCCAACGGCACTCGAGCACGCCGAGCAGCGGCCGGTTCGGCTCCTGCTTAGCGGCGCAGGCGTCGCAGAGGTAGCGGCCCGGTTCAAGCGGGTATCGCGCCCCGCAGGCGGGGCACTCGTATATCCAGCGGTTCATCTCAGAGGCCGGCTTCGTCCAGCTGGTAGGGTAAGATCGGAAGAGCGTCGTGTCGGGAAAGAGTGTAGATCTCGGTGGTCGCCGTA
>CALKWG010000324.1 GCA_938004315.1 uncultured Spirochaetaceae bacterium | reverse complement strand
GACCACCGAGATCTACACTCTTTCCCTACACGACGCTCTTCCGATCTGGGCTCTCAAGTCGTCGCGGGGCTCCGGCTTGACCGCGCGGCGGCCGCCGTAGTACAAGATATAAGCCCCGCCGGCATGGTGAAATGGCATACACGGCAGACTCAAAATCTGCTGTCCGCGAGGACGTGTGGGTTCAAGTCCCACTGCCGGCAAATATGGACTGCAGGTCCGGCTGCGGCGCCTGCTGCATAGCCCCCTCCATCTCGAGCCCCCTCCCCGGTTATTCCGCCGGCAAGCCCGCCGGCCCTCCCTGCCCCTGCCTGGACGCCGAGCTTCGCTGTACGCTCTACGGCCGCCCCGAACGGCCGGCCGTCTGCTCATCGTTGGCGCCGAGCCCCGAGATGTGCGGCGAACGCCGGGAGGCGGCCTTGGCCTACCTGGCCGCCTTGGAGAGCGCGACGGCGCCGGGATAAGCGCCGCGACGGCGGCGATCGGGCTCGAAGCTCGGATGCGTTCCCGCCGCCTTATACGCTTGGCCGCCGCATTTCATGCCCCCAAGCGAGCCGCTTCAGGCTATACTGGCCACGGGGAGCCTCCGCGCCCCCCGCCATCTTCGCCGCAAGGAGCGCCCATGAACCCGATAGAGACTTGGCACGCCGCCGCCCTGGCCGATACCGCCGTCAAGGCCCTGAAGAAGAACGGCTTCGACGCCGAATACGTCGAGACCGCCGCCCAAGCCGCCGAGAAGGTCGCCTCGTTCCTGAAGTCCGGCGCCTCCGTGGGCTTCGGCGGCTCCATGAGCGTCCGCTCCCTGGGCATCCAAGACAAGGCCGCCGCCGCCGGCTGCGAGCTCCTAGACCACAACGCGCCGGGCCTGGATCCCGCCCAGAAGGGTAAGATCCTCCGGCGGCAGCTGACCTGCGACCTCTTCGTGTCGAGCTCTAACGCCGTCACCATGGACGGCCAGATCGTGAACGTCGACGGCACCGGCAACCGCGTCGCCGCCCTGAGCTTCGGCCCGGCCAAGACCGTCGTCGTGGTGGGCGTAAATAAACTCGTGCGCGACATGGACGAGGCCTTCAATCGCATCGAGCTCTACGCCTCGCCGATGAACAACAAGCGCCTGGATAGGCCCAACCCCTGCGTGAAGACCGGCGAGTGCATGGACTGCGACGGCGATACCCGCATCTGCCGGGTCTACCAGGTCCTTCGGAAGCGGCCGCTGGGGACTGACTTCACCGTTATCGTGGTGGGCGAGCCGTTGGGGTACTAGTCCCGATTCTGGCCGGCGCGGTCGGCCCCGACGGCGAGGACTAAGGCCGCCGCCGGGCGACCCGGCGCCGGGCCGACGCGGCCTAATCCAGCTTGATCCCCGAGAAGCTCCCGCCCGCCAGGCGGCGCCCGGCTGCGTCCAGGCGCATGGCGGGGATGTCGTCGTAGCGGCCGATGTTGTTCCAGAAGGTCAGGCCTTCGTTGGTCGCGTCGCGGACGCCGTCCACCTGCAGCGCCACGTAGGTGGGGTTATAGAACTCGCGGTCGTAGCGTACATTCAGGAAGAAGGCCTGCAGGTAGGGGCGGATCACGGTCTTGCGGCGCGCTATGTAGGCGTTCCGCAGGGTGCCTATCTTGTAGATGCGGTAGGGCCTGAGCACGGCCGGCTCGTAGGCCATGAAGCTCTGCTCGAAGTGCGAGGGGTAGAACATGGGCGCGATGACGTCCACGTAGCGCGCCAGGAGCTCGACGTCCTGGCCGGTGCGCACGCCCGAGCGGTACCAGCCGTTGGCGCCGTAGATATCGATGCTGATGGGCGCCTCGATGTTCTTCCGGGCGAAGCTTAAGAAGGACATGAGGGCGCTCTCCATGTCCATGCCGCGGTCGCGCCAGCGGTACTGCGCGTCGCCCAAGTTCACCCCGTCGGTGGGGAAGCGTATGTAGTCGAACTGCACCTCGTCGAAGCCCAGGGCAACGATCTCGCGGGCGATGGCGACGTTGTATTCCCAGACCTTCTCGCTGTAGGGGTCGACCCAGTACTCGCCGTAGTATTCGCGCTCGAAGGCCGGCGCGGGCGCGGCTCCGGGAGCCTGGCCGGGGGCCGCGGGCGTTCCTGCGGCCGGCGCCTCGACGCGCACGTTACGGTAGCCTCGCCAGGGTTTGTTCTCCCGGTTGTCCCAAACCGCGTAAGCGCCGCCCGCAGCCTCGTGCAGGTGCTGGTCCTTGAAGACGACGATACGGGCGACGAGGTAGCGGCCCTTGGCCTTGTATTCGCGCACGAAGTTCTCGACGTCCAAGGGGGCCACCCAGCGGCCCATCGAACGCACCAGGGGATCCTTAGGCTCGTAGCGCAGGCGGCCGTAGTCGTCCTTCAGGTCGATGACGAGCATGTCCAGCTTGCGCTCGTCCATGACGGCGTCGAAGCGGGCCCGGCTCTCCGGTCGGACCACGTAGCCGGTCTGCAGGTAGAAGCCGTGGCGGCCGTCGGCGACTGAGCGGTACGGCTTTAAGTCCTTGAATTCGACGAGCCACAGCTCGGCGAGCGACAGGGGCGCGCCCGAGCCGTCGTCGAAGTACAGGGCGTTGAGCTGGGAGCTCAAGGCCGACGCCGCTAGGCGGACCGCCTTCTTCGGGGCTTCGGCCGGCGCGGGGACGGGGCGGGGCGCGGCGGGCTGCGCCCCCGTCGCGGGCGAGCTCGACGCGCCGGCGGCCGGCAGGCGGCGTACCTCGCCGTCGGTGACGAAATAAAGCCCGTCGGCCCGCGGCATCAGGGACTCGTAGGCGGCGAAGTCCTCACGGCCGCCGTAGGCCAGGTTGAAGGCGCGCTTCTCGAAGTCGTAGCGATAGAGCCTCGGCATGAAGCTGTTGGACGCCCAGACGGCCGGCCCCTCGGGCCGCGCCTCGACGACGATATCGGCTATCTCGTCGGGGTTGGAGTTGCCCGGGTCGCCGCGGCCGAGCTCGCCGCCTATGCGCTGCCAGGCGCCGCCGGCGACGGCGCCGCCGGGCAGGGGTCGTACGTAGGGGCCGTTGATGGGGTGGGAGGCGAAGAGCACGTGCTCGGGCCGGCTCGTGATGGCCACGGCCTTGAGCCCGACCGTCGCGACGGGGGAGGGCAAGGACGTCCAGCGGAGCCCTCCGTCGCGGCTTATGTAGATTTCATCCTTGGTACAGATAGCCAGGCTGCGGTGGTCGTAGGGATCGAGCTCCAGATCCTTCACTTCCTGGATCTCGTTGGCGAAGGCCTTGACGCCGCCTTCGTAGGTCTTGATCACCTTGACGGGTATGCCCGCGTTCCGCTCCTCGAAGCGCTGGAGGTCGGCGCTGAAGAGGACGCCGCGCGACGACAGGAGGTACCAGCCCTGCTCGGCGCGGACGATTTTGCGGACTTCAACGTCTTTAAGCAGGCGCTCGAGCTCGCCGCGCCCGCCGACGCGATAGAGCCCGTCGGACGCGCCTAGGAGGGCGCCCTCGAGCTCGCGCAGGGGCGGCGGCGCGGGCGGTTGCCCGGCGCCAGGCACCAGGGTCTGGGCCAGCGAGGGCGTCATGATCGCCGCCTGGCGCGCGCCGAGCTGGGCCCCGACGGCCAGGACGGCGACGGAGGCGAGGACGACGAGGGCGAGGACGGCGTAGACGCGGGTTCTGTTCAGGCGCATGCGGCGGGCTCCGGGGAGGTTCGTAGTCTGGCGCTCTAGCGCCGCCCGCGCGTCGCGCTACGCGGGTATCGATACTCTATCGTAGTATCGGCGTGCGTGGCCAGCTCGATGAGGCGATGCTTGAGCGGAGCGCTCGGATTATCGGGAAGGCTTATCGGGTTTGGGCCGCTCGGCGGCCGTATTCTCGCGTACGAATTCCCCCAGGCGCAGGTAGAACTCACGGTTCGGCGTCGACGGCGGCACGATCCGTTCAAGAACCTCCATGACGCCCGGATCCGACCTGCGCTCGGCGTCCAGCCAGGAGTCGAGGCGCGGGTATATGAGCATCCACGGCTCTACGCCCAGGGCCGCGGCGAAGATTTCGAATTTCTCTTTAGCGGGGTACTTGCGCCCGGTTTCTATCTCCGCGATGTAGTTTTTAGAAAGACCCGTTCGCTCGGCTAATTTCTCTTGCGTGAAGCCGCGAGCCGCCCTGAGGAGTTTGAAGTTTTTTCTGATGATCGACGTGAGCGAATCAGGCATGTGCCCCCTCGGCCCTTGATGCTAGGGCAGGGGCATGGCGGGCGCAATCATCTCATAGCCAGTATGAATTGGCTAATAGCCAAACAAGCGGCGGGAATTTTCTCGTCCGATGCGCAAGGCCGCCTCGGCGGCGCTTTCATTCGCTCGTCTTCGTCTCTTCATATCGGTGGCGAAGCTACCCATGGAGAAATGGTTGAAGGCGTAGACGGCGTCGCCCGAAGCCCGGCCGCGCCGTTCGAGCCCGGCCCGAAAGGTCTCGAGCCAGGGAGCGAAGAGGCCCTTGGGCTTGAGTTCGGACAGGCCCATGATCCACAGCTTGGCGCCCAGGGCGTCGAAGAGCTCCAGGGCGAGCCCGGCCATGTAGCGTTGGCTTTCGACGAGCGGAGCGGCCAGCTCCGGATGCAGGCGGCCGAGCTTACGCAGCTGGGCGGTCTTGGGCGTATGGATCGGGGTCTTATTGACGATGATAGCCCGCTCGCGTAGCTCGAGCCCGAGCTCGGCGCGGAAGAAGCGCTCGGTCGCCTGGCCGGAGCGGCCTATGAGGTAGCGCTGCGCGTCCGCCTCCTGCTCTCGCTTGCCCGGGTTGTCGGCGACGACTATCCACGCAAGGTCGGCGTCCGCGTCGACCTCGTCCAGGGCTCGGTTGTAGACGACCGGCGTCTCCACGCGGTAGTCGTCCTCGCCGAGCTCGCGGGCCAAGGCCTCCTGGGCGGCTAAAAGCCCCGGGAGGCTTCGATTCCACTCGTCGACCCGCTTGCGGAACTCGTCGCGCAAGGCTGAAAAACGCCTGAAGGCTTCGGGGCTCATGGCGGCTAGTCTAACCCGGCGCGCGCGGAGCGGCAACGGCCGGCGCCGTACGAGGCCGCCGGCTTAAGGCCCGGCCTGGACGCCGCGAGGCGTATCGGTCTAGAGTCAGTCTATGCTTATCCGAAGCTCCGTGAAGTTCACGAGGCCCGGCGCGCGCCGCCGTGCCGCCGCCGCGCTGCTCCTATCGGCGCTCGGCCTGGCCGCCGCCTGCTCGGGCCGGAGCCCCTCGGCGCCGGCCGGCGTCGAGCTAACGAAGGAGCCCGCCGCCGTGAAGGACCCCCTGATCGAACGAATCGAGCGCGCCTTCGGCCTCATGGCCGGCTACGGCCTGCCGCCCGAGGCCGCCGCCGGCGCGCTGGCCGCCTTCGCCGCCGCGCCGGAGGGCTTCGTCGCCTTGCTTAACGAGGCCTTAGGGGAGGACGCCCGGCTCGGCCGCGTCCTCGAGCTCGTAGACAAGACCCATGCCCTGCCGGCCGAATACGAGCCGGCCGACCTCGTCTCCTTGAACGGCTACCCCCTGGCGCGCGCCCGCGCCGACCTGCGCCTGCGCGAGCCCGTGATGGCGAGCGTCTTGGCGATGGACGCCGAGGCCCGGGCCGCGGGGCTTAAGCTCGTCTACGGCTCGAGCTACCGCTCCTACGCCTACCAGGAGGAGGTCTACGCCAGGCACGTACGTCAGCTCGGCGCGGCGGCGGCCGACCGGGTCTCGGCGCGGCCGGGGCATTCCCAGCACCAGCTGGGCACGGCGATCGATTTCTCGCCCATCGAGACGAGCTTCGGCGCGACGCCGGAGGGCCGTTGGCTAGCGGAGAACGCCTGGCGCTTCGGCTTCTCCTTATCCTACCCGCAAGGCTATGAGGCTATAACGGGTTACGACTTTGAGCCCTGGCATTATCGATATATCACTAAGCCCGGGGCGGCCTTGGAGCGCGAGTACTTCGGCGGCATCCAGCAATACCTCATGGTCTTTTTAAGAGCCTTCGCGGCGGCCGGGAGCTAGGCGCCTCGGAGCGCCTCGACCGCCGCTTTTAACCCCGGGCCGCGCCGCCCGGCGCCCGAGCTCGGCTTTACATCCCGGCTTCGGCCGTGCTACGAATGGCGCGCGCCCGAGCTACGGCATTAGACAGCCGCAGGCTATGCGCGGACGGGGCGCGTCCGCTGTAGGCCCCCTCGGGGGCCATCCAAGCCTACTCCCGCTCGCATTCGGAGGACTTGGATGGGCTTTTCAGCCTTCGTCACGCTCGCCTTCCTGGCCCTGGGGGGCCTCTTCGCCCTCGGCCGCCGGGAAAACCGCAGCCAAGAGGACTTCGCCGTCGCCGGTCGCCGGCTCTCGGGCGCCGCCCTCTTGGCCACGCTCGCCGCCTCGAACCTCTCGGCCTTCACCGTCTTCGGGGTCTCGGGGGCCGCCTACCGGACGGGCTGGGCCTTCTTCCCGGTCATGGCCTTCGGTACCGCCTTCATGGCCCTCTCCTTCGCCTATATCGGCGTTCCCCTGCGGCGCTTGTCCGCCGAGCGCGGCTGGCTAACCCCGGGGGATTTCATAGCCGGGCGCTTCGGCTCGCGGGCGGCCGGCTTCGTCTTCTCGGCCCTGTCCTTGGCTTATACGCTCCCCTATCTAAGCGCCCAGGCCGCCTCGGGCGGGCGGCTCATCGCCGCGGCCACGGGCCTGCCCGCCGCCCTGGCCTCCGCCCTGCTCGTCGCGACGGTGACGCTCTACGTCTTCCGCGGCGGCATGCGGGCCGTCGTCCGTACCGACGCGCTGCAGCTAGCCGCCTTGGTCGGGCTCGGCTTGGCGGCCGCGGTCGTCGTGGCCCGCGCCTACGCCGGCGCCGCCGGCCCGGCCGCCGCCGGCTTGCCCGGCGACGCCAGCTTGCCTGGCGCCGGATCGCCCGGCTGGCTGGCCGCTAGCGACCCCGGCGCCTCGGCGCGCGCCGGGGCCGACGGATCCCTGCCGATCGCGGCGCTGGCCGGCTACTACCTCTTGTGGAGCCTGGCCGACCCGATGTTCCCGCATTTCATGCAGCGCTTCTTCTCGGCGCGCGGCGACCGGGCCCTGCTCTCGTCGATGGTCGCCTATCCCTTCGTCCTGCTGCTGGTATTCCTGCCCATGAGCGCCATCGGCGTGATGGGCAGGGCCCTGGCGCCCGGGCTTACGGGCGCGGCGGCCGACGGCGTCTTTACCCTGCTCGTTACCCGCTATGCCGGGCCTATCGTCGGGCCGATCTTCTCCGTAGCCGCGCTGGCGGCGCTCATGTCGACGATGGATAGCCAGCTGCTTTCGTGCTCGACCATGATCGTCCGGGACCTAGGCGGGGGCATGGCAAGGCCGGCGCGGCCGTCGGAGCAGAAGGCCGACGCGGGGGCCGAAGCCCGGCGGGCCGGGCTCATGGCGCTGGCCGGCGCGGCCCTAGGCCTCGTCGCCTGGCTCAGCTCCCTGCGCCCGCCCGAGGCCATGCTCTCGTTCCTTAATCGCGCCGCCTTCCCCGGCTACGCGAGCCTGGCGCCCGCGGCCCTGGCGGCCCTGTACCTGCCCGGCGTCGGCGCCGTCGCGGCCGTCGCCTCCCTCCTGGCCGGCGCGGCCCTCGTGGCCATGCAGGCGGCCGGGGCCTTCGCGCCGCCTATACCGGCCGTCTTCTTTAATTTCGGGGCGCAGGCGCTTATTTTGGCGGCCGGTTACGCCGCGCGGGGTTTGAGGCGACGGTTCTCGGAGCGGCGGGCCGGCGCGGCAGCCCGGGCTCAGGCCGGGGCCGCCGTCGCGCCGGTAGCCGTCGGGCGTCGCGCCGTCCCCTGGATGGCGCTGTTCGCCGCGCTGGCCTTCCTGGGCGTGGATCCGTGGAGCTTTTTCTCGCCGGCCTGGTCGAGGCCGGGGCTCTTGGGCTTGCCCTACTGGCTTTGGTACCAGATCGCGCTCACGGCGGCACTCGGGGCGGCCTTCGCGGCCCTGGCCCGGGCCATGGGCGCCCGCGCGGGCGGGGGCGACTAGAACTGAGGAGGCCCGGCGCCGGCCGGGCCTGAGGCGCGCGCGCGGGCTAGCGGCTCTTGAGCGCCGCCTCGCGCTGCTTGACGGTCTCCTGGCGGAAGCCCTCGCCGAACTGCTCGACGGTCTTGGCGAACTGCTTCTCGGACTGGAAGCCGAAGTCCTGCAGCACGAGCTTATCCATCTGGTCGAAGGTCATGCCGCCGATCTCGTACTCGCAGAAGGCGTTGGCCAGGTACACGGTAAAGGCGACGTCCTTGTGGTCCGTGGTCATCAAGGCCGGTTCGTGGTGGAAGCGTATCGCCGCCACGAGCGACTCGGGGAAATTCCACTTCTCGGCCACCCGGGCGCCGATCTCGGCGTGGTTCATACCGCCCGAGAGGTCCTCGAAGGTGCGCTCGTCTATGCCCTTTTGCCGGCAGAAGGAGCGGATATGGTCCAGGAGCTGCGGATGCACGGCGCTGAAGATGATCTTGCCCATATCGTGCAGCATGCCGCCCACGTAGGCGTCGTCCTGCAAGGCGCGGTTGGACGGCTTGAAGTTCTTGGCTAGGTTGTAGGCGTAGTAGGCCGAGCGATAGCTGTGCTCCCAGAGCGACTTCTGGTCCATGCCGTGCTCGCCGCCGAGGATCTTCTGCGAGCCATAGGAGAAGAGCAGGTTCTTGATGCCCCGCAGGCCCACGAGCTTGACCGCGTCCACGATGTTGTCCACGCGGCGCGGCAGCATGAACTGCGCGGAGTTCACGAGCTTCAGGAGGTCGGCGGTCATGGCCGGGTCGGTGGAGATGTGCCTGGCTATCTCGATCATCTCGCTCTTGGGGTCGCCGATCAAGCGCTGTATGGCCAGGATGTTCTCCGGGAACTGCGGCAGGCTCGTGATGCGCTTGACGATCTCGTCGGTCAGGGTCGAGAGGCTCTCTATCTTGGTGGCGGCCACCGGCACGGTGATGCGGGCTACGGTCTCGCCGTTCTCCACGCGGATGTCGAAGCAGTCTTCGTCCAGGCCCATCTTCTTAAGCATGAGCACGAGGATGACCAGGCCCAGGCCCGCGCCCTCGCTGGAGTCCAAGACCTGGGCCATGGCCTCCTCTAAGGAGGTGTATTTGCGCGAGCGGGCCAGCTTGTCCTGGATGCGCAGGTATTCGGTGCGGTTGAGCTGGGAATTGTTGCGCACCTCCAGGGTGACGTTGGAACCGCGCGCCTGGAAGATGATCTTGATGTAGTACTGCTTCTCCTTCTGCTTCTGAAGGTAGTAGTTGATGTTCTCGAGGGTGTCGCTCTTGAAGCTCTTCATGCCCTCTTCGTATTCGGTCGGGTCGGCGAGATCCAGGCCGCGGGTCTCGAAGTAGACGCGCTTGGTATTGGCCTTCTTGGCGTTCACCGCCAGCTCGCGCAGGCAGTAGACCAGGTAATCCTTGATCTTGGCCTGGCCGAGCTCCCCGAGGAAGACCTCGAGGACCGATTCCATGTAGACCTCGATCTCGTGGGGCAGGGTATAGGTGGTGATGGTCAGCGGTATGGCGCTGTGCGCCGCCTTCTTGATCTTCGCTACGTCTACGACTAATTCGTTACCCGCCATGATGATTACCCCTTAGCTAGCCGCGCCGGCCGAACTTTATGCCATTTTTAGCCAATTTTAAAAGTTGGTTACTTTTGAAATTGGCTTTGCGATTGCTTGCGTTTGCGTTGCAAACGCTGCGCCCAATCGCAGTTTTCTAGGGTAGCTCTTTCAAAACTCGCTGAGTTTTGAAAGAGCCTCTTTATAGCATCAGATTACTCGATGAACGCGCGGCGCGCAACGGTCTAAGGCGCAAAAAGCCCCGCGCGGCTTATTGTTGACGCCCCGATGGTACCGTGTTAGATTAACGGTACCCGTTACGGGCTCCCTCATCATCATTCCCATTGGAAGACAGATGCGTTATTTCGACACTCATGCCCACATCGGGCTCATCTACGATGACCCGATCGAACAGCTCCTCGTATGCCAGCAGGCCAAACAGGTCGGCGTGGCCCGCCTCATCAGCATCTGCAACAGCCTGGCCGACTTCTTCCAGGTGTACGAGAACCTAAAAACGGCAGACCACGTCTATTTCGCGGCCGGCGTCTCCCCTTCCGAGGTCGCCAGCCCCGGCCGCGATTGGCGCGCCAAGCTCGAGGAGGCCCTGAAGCTGCCCCGCGTGGCGGCCGTCGGCGAGATCGGCTTGGATTACTTCCATCGCTACGGCGACAAGGATAGCCAGATCGAGCTCTTCATCGACCAGCTCGACATAGCCGCCAGGCACGACCTGCCGGTCATCATCCATAACCGCGAGGCGGGCAAGGACGTCCTGGACGTCCTGCGCGACCGCATGCCGCCGGCCGGCGCGGTACTGCATTGCTACTCCGAGGACGCCGAGTACGCCCGGCGCGCCCTGGACTTGAACGTCTACTTCTCGTTCGCGGGCAACCTGACCTATCGCAACGCGCGCAACCTGCACGACACGGTGCGCGAGCTCCCGCTCGACCGCATCCTGGTGGAGTCGGAGGCGCCGTTCATGGTACCGTCCAAGTACCGCGGGAAGCGGAATAAGCCCGAATACCTGCCGGCCACGGTCGACGAGCTGGCCATGCTCCTGGACCTGCCGGTCGAGGACGTAGCCCAGGCTACCTACGAGAACGCCTGCCGCTTCTTCCGCCTTCAGCCATAAGCGGGGAATCGATTCGCGCTCACGGGGCGGCCGCTAGCGGCCGCCTTTTTTAGTCGGCAAGCGCCCCGCGGGCTTCGCTAGGAGACTGAGCATGGACCTGCACCGACCCGTCGATATCGGAGGCTTTCGCGCCAAGGGGAACCTCTTCTTGGCGCCGACGGCCGGCTATTCGGACGCCGCCTACCGCGCCGTCTGCGCCGAGCTCGGCTGCGACCTGGCCTTCACCGAGATGGTCAGCGCGGAGGCCCTGGTCCGCGGCTCGGGTAAGACCGAGGTCCTCATGGAGCGCGACGAGGCCGAGGGCGACTACGCGATCCAGCTTTTCGGGCCCTCCCCGGAGACGCTGGGGAAGGCGGCGGCGATGGTCGCCGAGCGCTGGAAGCCGGCCGTCCTGGACCTGAACTGCGGCTGCCCGGTACCCAAGATCGTCAAGACCGGGGCGGGCTCCGCCCTGATGCGCGACCCGGCCCGTATCGAGGCCATCGTGCGCGCCATGGCTGAATCGAGCGGCCTGCCGGTTACGGCCAAGATACGCTTAGGCTGGGACGAGTCGTCGATCAACTACCTGGAGGCCGCCGACGCCGCGGTCCGGGGCGGGGCGGCCGCTATCACCCTGCACGCGCGGACGCGGGCCCAGGGCTACGCGGGCAAGGCCGACCGAGAGGCTTTCTATACCCTGGCCGCCGCGATCCCGGTGCCGCTCTTCGCCTCAGGCGACCTCTTCTCGGCCGCCGACGCCGTGGATATCCTTTCGCCCCGGCCCGACGGCAAGCCGGGGCCGGTCGCGGTCATGTTCGCCCGCGGCGCCATGGGCGACCCCTTCATCTTCGCGCGGGCCCGCGCGGCTATGGCCGGGCTGGCCGAGCCCTTAGCGGGCTCGGCCGAGCGCCTGGCCGCGGCTCGTAGGCACTTCGGCCTGTCCCTCAAGTACTACAACGAGCGGACGGCCTGCGTGGAGTTCCGCAAGCAGGCCTGCGCCTACCTGAAGGGCCTGCGCGGCGGGGCGGCGCTCAGGGCCATGGCCGTCGGCTGCGCGACGCCCGCCGACTACGAGGGGTTCTTCGCCGCCTGGGAGCGGGCCGCCGCGGAGCTAGGAGCCGGCCCGGCGCTTTTGCCAGGCTAAGAGCCGCCGCTCGAGCTCGGCCTTTAGATCGGCCGGCGGCGCGGCCCCGGCCGCCTCCTCCAGGAAGGGGAGTATGGCCTCGTCCTTCATGGACGGCCAGGCGCTGGGTAGCGCCGGGGAAACGCGTAGCAGCGACGAAGGCGGCATGCGGCCGAGCATGGAAGGGTAGTAGAGCGGGAAGAATTTCTCGCTCACCGTGCGCAGGGCGGAGAAGCCGCCGGCTATGCCGAATGACGACTCCATGGCGCGCGTCCGCCTAGCCTCCTCGAGGAGGCCCCGCTGCGTCTCCTCGGAGTACAGCCACTTTAAGAAGGTCTCGGCCGCGTTCTTGGCGCGGGCGCGGCGCGGTATGCCTATGTAGACCGGGTCGTCGGCCGCCATGACCGTCCCGTCCTTGGAGAGCCAGCGGAACGACAGGTTGTCGCGGCGTTCGCCGGGGATAAGGAAGTATCGCGACGAGTCGTTCGGGGCGAAGCGGATGCGTCCCTCCTGCACGGAACGGTGCGGCGGGACGTAGAGGTACTTGAACTTGAAGTCGTCCTCCGCGGCCGCCCCGCCGTTGGCCTCGTCCGACCAGGCGCGCAGGGCCTTGAGGCCGGCTTCGAGGCCCTGCTGGCTCCACTCGAGCGGCGCGGACTCCGCGAATTCGACCCCGTACAGCCTGAGCGCCTCGTAGATGAAGGACGGGTACCAGCGCGGCGAGAAGCCCATTTTCGTCGTCGCGCCGGCCCTCGTCGTCTCGTTGAAGGCGGCCCCGAGAGTTTTAAGCTCGTCCAGCCGTATGACGAAGTTGTCCGACAGCGACGCGTCCAGGCCCGAGGGGAAGAGGATGAGCGGGAGGTTGAAGGAGACGGGCAGGAGTAGCTGGCGTCCGTCGATGACGCCCAGCTCCAAGAGGCTGGGGTAGAAGGCGCTTTGGTTGACGAGGAGCTCCGAGAAGAGCTGGTCGAGCGCCTGGTATTGCGCCTTGGCTTGGGAGCCCTTGAGGAAGCGCCCCGCGACGAGGCTCGCGTCGGCGCGGGCCCTGAAGGCGCTCCGCGCGAAGGCGGCGGAGACGCTCTCCTCGTAGACGGCGTGCACGCGATAGCGGGACTGCGCGCCGTTGAACGCGGCCGCGTAGAGCGCTAGCTCGGGCACGTCGGTATACATCACGGCTACGGTCGGCTCGAGGAAGCCGCAGCCGCCTAAGGCGAGCGCGGCGGCCAAGGCGCAGGCCGCCGCCAGGGCGGGCGCGGCGGGGAAGCGGCGCGGGGTCGGGCTGATCATGGCGCCAGAGTAGCCTTCGGAAGGCCGCTTGCGCAACCGGATCGTAGCCGCCGAAGCGGCGGGCCGCCCCCCGGCGTAGCGCTATCGGGCGAAGTGCTGTATACTAAGATCATGCAGGTCAAGAATCCCGAGGTCTATTCGATCATCGAGACCATCGGGCACCACTACAGGACGAATATCTCGAACCGCTTCACGCGCGCCGCGCTCTCCCTCCTGCCGTTGGACAACGCGGCATGGAACGCCATCGAGGAGCTGACGGAGAAGTCGGCTAATTATCGTTATCAGGGCTACCATTTGGACGAGCTCTATAGGCTCATCCTGGCCATGGCCCGCTTCGTGAACGTAGCGCGCAAGCAGACCTCCCAAGCCCTGCGCCACGGGGCCGGCTCCGAGCGCATCGGGCCGCAGGACCGCGTGCTCAGGGACATGGTCGTGAATAACTTCGGCTCGAACCTGAACATACTGGCGGACACCCTGAACAAGCTTTTCGTCAAGGTGGTCGAGATCGATAAGGAAGAAGCCGGGCGCGGGCCGACCGTGCTGTCCAAGTTCCCCGAGCTCGCCGAGATAGGCCGCTACCTGGTAGGATAGCCGTCAAAACCCCGGGGTATTGACAAGGCGGGTCCTTTTCACTATGGTGACCCGGCACGGTTTGGAGTGGTGTCCGAGCGGTTTAAGGAGGCGGTCTTGAAAACCGTTGTACCGTAAGGTACCGGGGGTTCGAATCCCCCCTACTCCGTACGGACGACACGACGCCGGTTGCGAATGGAGAGGTGCGAGAGAGGCCGAATCGGGCTCCCTGCTAAGGAGTTGTACCCCTCAAGGGTACCGGGGGTTCGAATCCCCCCCTCTCCGT
>CALKWG010000323.1 GCA_938004315.1 uncultured Spirochaetaceae bacterium | reverse complement strand
CGGCGAATTCGCCCTCGAGCTCGGAGACGCGCATGCCGTCCTCCTCGGAGAAGTCATCCTTGGCGTAGATGGCCTCGCGCTCCTTCATGACGGCGTAGAGCTTGGGATAGCCGCGGATCACCACCTCCAGGATGCGCTCGTCCTCGTGGGCGAAGTGATCCTGCTTGAGCACGGCCATGCGGTGCTTGGCGGGGTAGCTAATCTCGCCGCGGTCGACCTCGAGCTCCCGCGAGAGGAGCTTTAGGAAGGTCGACTTACCGGCGCCGTTCGCGCCGATGATGCCGTAGCAGTTGCCCGGGGTGAACTTCAGGTTCACGTCTTTGAACAGAACGCGCTCGCCGAAGCCGAGCGATACGTCTATAACATTGATCACGGTATGGTCCTTTGGCTGTCCACGTCGGGGGGCCATGGTCGAGCTCGGCGGAGGGCGACGAGCGAGGGCCCGCAACGTATGCGGTCTGCGATGTCTGCGCTATACGGGCCATAATGGCAAAAAGCCGCTCGATTTGCAAGGGGAACGGCCCGGACGGCGAAGATTGAACACGGCGAGGGCAGCCCTGAACGCTCGACTTCCGTCCCGATTTACCGGTAATATCTTGACTATATCTATTTTCTCTCATACTCTGGGCTTCGAGGGAAAAGCTGACAGCATGATCGAACTCACTTTCGGGACCGTCGTGGTCATCGCGGCCCTCGGCTTCTTGGCCGCATACGTCGGCCTCAAGTTGGCGTCTAGGGTGAGCGGGCGAAGCCGCGGCCTTCCGTACCTGTACGCCGGCAGCCTCCTCGTCGCCCTGGCCGGCATGAAGGAGCTCTTCGACTTTCCCACTCGCTATTTATCGAACTTGTTCTCCAATATCGCGGCCGGCGTCGTCTCGGTCGGCGTCGCGTTTATGTTCGCCGGGATGAAGAAGAGCCTCGGCCTCGGCGGGCCCGCTCGCGCCTACCTATTGTGCGGCTTCGCGTTCGGGCTCGCCAACGCCGTCGCCTGGCCGATTTTCCCGGGGCTGCGCGGTCTGAGATCCGCCTTGTTCTCAGGCTCCTTCGTCGCGCTCGTCGGCGCTTTTTTCGCGTTCAGCCGGAGGGAAGCGCATCCGCGGCGCGCGGTTCGCTTAATGCGTCAAGCCATCTTCGCCATAGCGGTCTTATCGGCATTGAGGACCGCGTTCGGCTTCCTGGATATAGAGTCGGATAACTTCATCTCCCGCGGCGCCGATAGCTTCCTCCTGCTCCTGACCATCGCCTTCGCCATGGTCGCCTTGTCGCTATGCATCGCGCTCGTCGCCCGGCCGAGGGCCTCGATGCATGAACCCGATGACGCTCCGGCTAGCCGCCCGCAGGGGCTTAGCTTGGACGCCGCCGCGCTCTCGGAGCGGGAACAGGCCTTCGCCGAAGCGCTGCTCGCCGGTAGGAGCGTGAAGGAAATGGCGTATGAAAGCGGCGTCAGCGAGTCGACGGTACGGAATACCCTCGCTAGGGCGTATAAAAAACTCGGCGTGGCGGACGCGAAGGATTTCGCACGTATCTATAGCCGCGGGACGGGCGGCCTATGATGTTTAGGCCGCTGAGCTTCGAGACGATAGGCGCCATGGCCGCCGTCGGCTTCGCCGTCGTCGCCTTCCTCCTAACATCGTTGCGCTCCGGCGTCCGACGTCGCGGTATGGCGTATCTCTACCTCGCCGTCGGCTTCTTTATAGCCGGAGCGGCTAAGGAATGGTTCGTCTTCCCGGATTTCGCGAGTTTACGTTTGTACTCAAGCCTATCGGCGGCCTCTATCGCGATCGGATTCGCCTTGAGCCTAGCCGGGCTAAAGGCGGCGACCGGCATAGGCGCTCCGGCTCGGCTATCGATCGCCGTCGGCGCGACCCTCGCGCTCGCCTTGACGGCTCAAGGCATATTCATGCCGACGCTGAAGGGCGCGAGAACCGCGCTATTCTCATCGGCCTTCATCGCCGGCGGCGGAGCCTTCCTGATCCTCGATAGGCGAGCGTGGGGCGGGGCCCGTCTCGTGCGCCTACTGCGCTGGATCGTAAGCGCTCAGATCGCCTTGAGCGGCTTACGGTTTTTAGGCGGCCTAACGGACTTGCGGCGGGATTATTTCCTGCCGCGT
>CALKWG010000322.1 GCA_938004315.1 uncultured Spirochaetaceae bacterium | reverse complement strand
GACCACCGAGATCTACACTCTTTCCCTACACGACGCTCTTCCGATCTTATTTGAGTCAAGGCGGAGACGTAAATCTTGAACTTATTCTCCTTCGGGATCCGCGGCGTGAGCTTTTCATTCAAGCCGTGGATGCCCTCCATAACCAGGATGGTGCGCTCCCCGAGCTTCAAGCGCTTGCCCGAGGGCTTGCGGGTCCCCGACTTAAAATCGAAGGCCGGGAGCTCCACCTCGCCCCCCTCGAATAGCTCGACGAGCTGCTCGTTCAGGTACTCGACGTCGAGCGCTTCGAGGCATTCGAAGTCGAAATCGCCGTTCTCGTCGCGCGGCGTCCGGTCGCGGCTGACGAAGTAATCGTCCATGCCTATGACCAGAGGTTGGAAGCCCAGCACGCGCAGCTGAATCGAAAGCTTCTTCGAGGTCGTCGTCTTGCCCGAGCTCGAGGGGCCGGCGATCAGCACGACCTTCACCTTATCGGAGCGCTCGGCCACCATGTCGGCGAGCTCGGCGATGCGTTTGTTATTGAGCGTCTCGGAGACTTGAATGAAGTCTTTCATGAGCTTGGGCGAGTTAAGCCGGTTCAGGGCGCCGACGCTCGACACGCCGAGCACGGCCGAGCGCTTGCGCGAGTCGTCGGTGATGCTGTAGAGGAGGGGGTCGTCCTTGAATTCGGGGACGGTAGACGGATCTTCCTTACGCGGATAGCGTAGCAGGAAACCTTGATCGTAGGGCAAAAGCTCGAAGGCCTTGAGCACGCCCGTGGAGGGGACGAGCGGCGTCACGTAGAGGTCGCGGAAGCCGGCGCACTCATTTAAGGCGATTCGCGGTTCGTTGGTTAATTCAAGGAGGAGGAGCGTATCCTCCTGGCCGTGCTCCTTGAACTGGGCGATGGCGTCCTCGTAGCTAAACCATTGCATGGTGATGGGTATGTCCCGCTTCACCAGCTCGCGCATATGCTCTTCGAGCCTGCGTATATCGTCTTCAGTCGCGGGGCTGTCCTCGAAATAGTGGTAGAAACCGTAGCCTATGGCCTGCCCGACGACGAGGTCACGGCCCTTGAACAGGTCTCGCGCCGCGATGGCGGCCAGGAAGCAGAGCGAGCGCCTATAGGCGTAGGCGCCCTGCGACGAGTCGATGAGCACCGGCTCGACGCTACAGTTCGTGATCACGCCGGCGTCCAGGGGCTGGAGTTCGTTGTTGACCAGTACGGCCGCTAGGGGCCGCTTGAGCGGTCCGAAGCCGCTCGTGATGGCCGAGATCTTCACGCCGAAGGGGTAGGCCTCCGTCTGCCCGGACGGATAGCGTATGCTGACTTGATGCATGCTCTGCGCTCCTCTACGAAAGACTGTGCCGATAGTGTAGTGCGGACCGGCTACGAAATAAAGCGCTGGAAGCGAAGCCGGCGAGCCGTTCGACGCGATCAGGACCGTTAATCGCGATGACGCGGAAGCCTGGGCGTGCTATACTCCCTCACCGTACCATGCGTCCTGAAACCGTAGAGCCGCGAGCGATAGATCTCTCCCCGAAGACGGAAGCCGTAGCCCAGGCCGAGTCCGATCGGGCTCTGCTCGAGACCGTCGAACTCAAGGCCGAGCTTGAGCGCCTACGGCAGGAGCTCGCGCAGGCGCGGGAGTACGCCAGGCGCGAGAAGGAATATAAAGACCTCATCCTGGCTTGGAATAAGCGCTTAGAGACGCAGATAAAACGGCGGGGGGCCGAGCTCGAGCGCCTGTCCATCACCGACAGCCTAAGCGGCCTGTATAACCGACGCTACAGCTTCGAGCTCTTGGAGCGGGAGTTGGCGAGCGCCTCTCGCTACGGTCGGCCGCTCAGCGTACTCCTCTTCGATCTGGACGACTTCAAGCTCGTGAACGAGCAGCGAGGCCTACGCCTCGGCGACGCGGCCTTAGCCGAAGCGGCGCGTACCATACGCATGCACTTGCGGGCCAGCGACCTGGCGGGGCGTTACGGCGGGGAGGAGTTCATCGTCATCCTGCCCGAAACCGGCGGCGAAGGCGCCGCGACCCTGGCGGAGCGCATACGGGAGGCCATCGCCACCCGAAGCGCGCTCGATTCCATGGGCGTACGGCTTAGCGCATCCTGCGGCATCGTCGCCTTAGGTCCGGAGCCCGGCGCGCCGCCCTGCCCGGACGCGATGGGCATCCTACGCCATGCCGATGCGTGCTTAGCCGCCGCTAAAGAAGGCGGCAAGAATCGCAGCGTCGCCGTCGCGATAGCCTTTTCATCACCGTCAGCGAGTTAGAAACATAGGCGAAGGCGTCGGCCCGCTTCATGTTCTATGGTAAATCGGTTTAGTTTCGTTGTTTACTTTTCTTTCGACTGACCGTATTATTGCCCATGCGCATCACGATTCGCGACATCGCCGACCGGGCCGGCGTATCCAAGACGACGGTTTCCTTCGCCTTTAATGATCCTCGTAAAATATCCAAGGCTACCCATGAGCGAATCATGGCCATAGCCACGGAACTGGGCTACGTACCCGATCCCGTGGCCAGGACCTTGACCACCAAACGTACGGGCTCCATAGGCTTGCTCCTTCCGCAGCCCATGCGCGAAGCGCTCTTAAACCCCTATGTGGCCGAACTATTGCAGGGCATAGGCGCGGCGTGCCATGAGAACGACGGTTCGCTCCTGATCGTCCCGCCGGTCAAGGGCCGGCTCGTCGAGGCGGCGCGGCGCGCGGCCGTCGACGGGCTCATCGCCATCGGCGTCGGGCCGGACCATTCGATCGTCGACCTCGTAAGGAAGCGCCATATACCGCTCCTCATCATCGACGGGAGCCCCGAGTCGGCCACGGCCACCGTGGGCATCGACGACGAAGCCGCCGCGGCCGAGCTCATGCGCTACGTCCTGGGCTTAGGGCACCGCCGCGTCGCCGTCGTGGAGCTCGAGACGGAGTCGTACAACGAGCCGGATGAGCGCTCGAGCCTAGTCCGGGACCGCCGTATGCGCGGCTTCGAGAAGGCCCTCGCCGAGTTCGGGCTCGATCCGCGCGGGCCGGCCGTCAAGGTCTATAGCGCCCCCTGCTCGATACGCGGCGGCATGGACGCCTTCGCCCGCATCCTGGCCGAGGGAACGCCGAGCGCCGTCGTGGCTATGGCCGATATCGTGGCCGTCGGCATCCTCTCCGCCTGCCGGGAGCGCGGCGTGGAGGTTCCGAAGGAGCTTAGCGTCGTATCGTTCGACGATATAGAGTTGGCCCGCCACCTCTCGCCGGCCTTGACGACCGTGCGCCAACCGGGCTTCGACAAGGGTTACGAGGCGGGGCGCGTCCTCTTCGGCATGCTCAACGAGAGGCCGGCCGAGCGGC
>CALKWG010000321.1 GCA_938004315.1 uncultured Spirochaetaceae bacterium | reverse complement strand
TGGCCCTGGGCGTCCTGATCCTGGTGCTGGGCAATTCCTTCCTGGACGCCAGTAGGCGCGGTATCGAGCGATCCTTCACCCGAAACTACACGGCCGACCTCATCGTCACCGGCAAGGCCGACGGCCCCGTTTCGCTGTTCGGGGTGCAGTCGGTGGGCGGCCTCGAAGAGACGCCCATCGTGCCCGAGTACGAGAAGGTCTTCGAGCATATCGCCGCCCTGCCGGGCGTGGCCGCCCTGACCGGCAGCGCCTCGGGCTTCGGGCTCATCACGAGCGAGGGCCAGACCCTAGAGGAGGCCGCCGAGGACGAGGGCGACGACGAAGACGCCTCGAACGCCTTCGTGATGCTCTTCGGCGTGGACGCGCAGAACTACTGGTCCGTCTTCCCGACCCTCGAGATGGCGCAGGGATCCTTCATCGAGCCCGGCAAGCCCGGCATCATGGTGGAGGATAGCCGGCTCGAGCGCATAAGCAAGCGCTTAAAGCGCGACGTGAAGGTCGGCGACGAGATCCTGATCCAGGGCTTAGGGGCCACCGGCATACGCCTGCGGAGCGTGCCCATCGTGGGCACCTTCCGCCAGCCGGCGGACGGGGCCAATCCCGAGCAGCTGTCCTATATCGACATCGACACCTTGCGCGTGCTCTCGGGCATGACCGTAGGAGCCAACGCCGCCGTGAGCTTGAGCGCCGAACAGACCGAGCTCCTACAGCTGGACGACCTTGACTCGCTCTTCAGCGACGACTTCTTCGCCCTGGACGAGGCCGAGGCCACGGCCCCCGTCAGCTTCGACCTGGACGCCATCTTAGGCGACACGAGCGCGGCGGAGCGCCTCAATGAGGCCGACCGCGGCGCCTGGCACTCGATACTCGTCCGCCTGGAGCCCGGCCGCTCGGCCAAGGCCGTCGTCGCGGAGCTCAACGCCTGGTTCGCCCAGGAGGGCATCGCGGCGGAGGCGGGCGACTGGCAGAAGGCCGCCGGCCCCTACGCCCAGTCCGTGGACGTCCTACGCATCGTGTTCACGATCGCCATCGTGATCCTCGCCGTGGTGGCCATCATCATCATCATGAACACCATGGTGGTCTCCGTGATCGAGCGCACCGGCGAGATAGGCACCATGCGCGCCGTAGGCGCCGGGCGCGGCTTCGTGCGTTCCATGTTCGCCGCCGAGACCACGGTCCTGTCGCTGGCCTTCGGCGTCGTCGGCATGGCCCTCTCCTTCATCACCGCCGGAATCCTGAACGCGGTCAAGATCGAGGCGGGCAACCAATTCTTCGAGATACTCTTCGGGGGAAAGCTCCTTTCGCTGCTCATCGACCCGGTCTCCGTGGTCCTCTCCCTCGTTATGATCCTGGCCGTGGGGCTCGTCGCGCACTTCTACCCCGTGGCCGTGGCCCTGCGGATCCAGCCCGTCCGGGCTATGCAGACCGAATAGGAAGGCAGCATGAAAACCATCGCTACCATCGCCTTCAGGAACTTGAGCCGCCAGAAGAAGCGGAGCTTCCTCTTAGGGGGAGCCATCGCCTTCGGCATCATGATAGTCACCCTGATCAACGGCTTCGCCGGCGCCTTCAGCGCCAACGTGGCCGAGAATTTCAGCCATCTCTTAGCCGGCCATATCTTCATAAGCGGCAGCGAGAAGCAGGGCGACAAGGCCGTCTCCCTCATCCGCGACGACGCGGCCCTGACCGAGGCCGTGCGCGCCGCCGGCATACCCGTGGCCTACCAGACCCGGCGGTCCGAGTTCTCCGGCACCCTGATCTTCGAGGGCACGAAGATACGCACCAACGTGGCCGGCGTCGAGCTCGAGAGCGAGGGCTATCTCCGCGAGCGGCTCCTCTTAAAGGACGGCAGCTGGGATAACGCCGCCGACCCGCGCGCGGTCATCCTCTCGGAGAAGATAGCCGCCCGGCTCAACGCCGAGGTAGGCGACCGGATCCTGGTGCAGCTGCAGACCGTGAGCGGCCAGAACAACGTAGGCGAGTTCCGCCTGGCCGGCATCAGCTACGACACCGGCATCTTCGGCCAGCTCCTTTCCTACGCCAGCCTGGAGTACGTGAACGAGCTCATAGGCCTTAAGCCCGACGAGTACCAGACCATGGGCCTCATGCTCGACTCGCTTAAATCCACCGATCCCGCCGCCGCGCGGGTCTACGCCGAGCTATCCAAGAATGTGAGCATGTTCGAGCGGGGCAAGCGCGACGAAGGCGGCGCCCAGACGCCTTTCCAGGCGCTCCTCAGGCAGCAGCGCCAAGAGGACTGGGACGGCGTTCGCTATAGGCTCTTCACGATTAACGAGGTGCTATCTCAGATCGAGCAGATCGTGGCGGCCCTCGACACCGCCGCGGCGGTCATCCTGGTCGTGCTCTTCGTCATCATCATGGTGGGCATAGCCAACACCTTCAGCATGGTCATGTTCGAGCGCATACGCGAGATAGGCACCATGCGCGCCATGGGCGTACGCCGCGGCAGCGTGCGCGGCATGTTCCTCTTCGAGGCCCTGTTCCTGGCCATAGGCGGCGCCGTGGCCGGCATCGCCCTGGCCCTGGTGGTCATGGCGGGCCTTTCGCTCATCAACTTCGGCATGGACAGCCCGGCTTTCCTGATACTCAAGAACGGGCGCCTGTCGTTCTACCTGCCGCCCCTTCGGGCGATCGGCAACGTCGTCGTCATCGCCCTCCTCACCCTCCTGGCCGCGGCCAGGCCGGCCGGCGCTGCCGCCAAGCTGGAGCCCGCCGTGGCGCTCCGTACGCAGAAGTAAAGGAGTTATCGCATGAAACGCTTACTATTAAGCTTGACCGTCGTCCTAGCCGCTACAGGCGCGGCCTTCGGCCAGGACGTGAACCGCATCTTGAAGGAGCTGGACGAGCTCGGGGACTTCGGCAACCAAGATTTTTCGGCCGTCTACACCATCGTCAGCACCAAGCCCGGCGAAAAGGACTCGGTCACCAGCGTGCAGCTCTTCCGCCGCGATGAGAAGAAGCAGTTCACCATGATCATTCTGCAGCCCGAGGTGAACAAGGGCCAGGGCTACCTCCGCGAGGGCGACAACGTCTGGTTCTACGACCCGACGAGCCGCAAGTTCTCGTTCAGTTCGCTCAAGGAGAACATCCAGGACAGCGAGGCGCGGAACTCGGACCTGAACCTGCGCGGCTTCGCCGTAGACTACGAGAGCGTCGGCGTGCGCGAAGGCATGGTCGGCGCGGTCCCCGTGTGGATCATCGAGCTTAAGGCCAAGTCGAGCGAGGTCTCCTATGAGCGCCTGACCCTTTACGTGGCCAAGAACCAGACCGTACTCCTTAAGGAAGAAGCCTACAGCGTCTCCGGCCGCCTAATGCGTACAACCTTATACCCTCGCTATGTTCCTTTGGGGGGCAAGCAGCTGCCGAGCCAGATCATCATCGTAGACGAGCTCAACCCCGGCGAGCGCAGCGTGCTCACCATGACGCAGCAGTCGGTGGCGCGCATCCCCGACAACGTGTTCACCAAGGCATACCTGGAGAGGACGAGCCGATGATCCGCCGACTTTTAGCCGCCCTGGCGCTGGCCGCCGCGGCCGCGCCGGCCATGGCCCAGGCCTCAGACATAGACTTCGACGCCCTCTTCGGCTCCGAGGACGATTTGTTCATGGAAGTTGAAGAGGATAGCTCGACCATACCGGGCCAGGCCCTCATACAGACCGAAAGCGTCCGCGTCGGCGGCTCGGTCTCCGGCAGCGCCACGGCCAGCTGGACCTGGAACGACCCCTACCAGGACTTCTCGCTTGACGGCTTCGACAGCTACGGCCTTAAGCCCGCCCTCTCGGCCACGCTCTTCTTCGACGCCCGCCCCAGCGCGGACAGCCGCTTCTACGGCTCGATCAAGACCGCCTGGCC
>CALKWG010000320.1 GCA_938004315.1 uncultured Spirochaetaceae bacterium | reverse complement strand
CGCTTAGGCTTCGAAGAGGCCATCATGCTCGACCCGCAGGGCTACCTGGCCGAATGCACGGGCGAGAACCTCTTCCTGGTACGCGGCGGGACGATCTATACGACGCCGAGCGCCGCCATACTGGAGGGCATAACCCGCGACGCCGTCATGACCCTGGCCACGGGCTTGGGCTACGAGCTGCGCGAGAGCCCGCTGTCTCGCGACCAGCTGTACGCGGCCGACGAGGTCTTCGTCTGCGGCACCGCGGCCGAGCTCATCGCCCTACGGGAGATCGACCATAGGACCATAGGCGACGGCAAGTCAGGGCCGGTCTGCCGCGCCCTGCAGCGCGCCTACCACGACGCCGTCCGCGGGCGCCACGAGCTGTCCGACGGCTGGCTTACGCCGGTAGCGCCGCGGGTCGCCCCCGAGCTTACGCCGGCGGCGGCGTCAGCCGGGGAACAAGGCCGCTAGCTCGGGCGCTATCGTCTCGTAAGCGCTCGGCGCCTCCAAGAGCGCCGACAAGGCGGGAGGCACGGACGCGGCCGAGCCGATGATGGGCTCGACCACCGTCTCGAATTTGGCCGGGTGGGCCGTGGCTACGACGACGGCCGGCCGCCCGGCCAGCCTTTCTTCATAGACCCGGTCGGCCGCCGCCGTGTGCGGGCAGATCAGGTAGCCCGAGCGCTCCCAGCGCCGCCTGATCTGGGCGCGGAGCTCCTCGTCGCCGACCGAATAGGCCGCCGCGCCCGCCTTGAGCGCCTCGAAGCCGGGATAGAGCGCGCGAAGGCGCTCCATATTGCTCGGGTCGCCCACGTCCATGGCGTTGGCGATCGTCGGGACGCTCGGCCGCGGCCGATACGCGCCATCGCTAAAGAAATCGGGGAGGGCGCGGTTGGCGTTGCTCGCCATGACGATGCGGTCGATGGGCGCGCCCATGGCCCGCGCCCAGAAGGCGCCGAGGGCGTTGCCCAGGTTGCCGCTGGGTATGACCAGGCTAGGCGAAGAGCCGCGTTCGGATCGGTATAGCGCCGACGCGTGGACGTAGTAGGCCATCTGCGGGAGGAGCCGCCCAAGATTGATGCTGTTGGCGGAGCTCAGGCGATAGCGGCAGGCTAAAGACTCGTCCCGGAACGCCGCCTTGACCAGGCGCTGGCAGTCATCGAAGCTACCGCGCACTTCGTACGAGCTCACATTATCGCCCCAGCAGGTCAATTGGCGCTTCTGCCTAGGCGACACGCCGCCTTGGGGGAACAAGACGCGCACGGCCAAGATCGGAAGAGCGTCGTGTAGGGAAAGAGTGTAGATCTCGGT
>CALKWG010000319.1 GCA_938004315.1 uncultured Spirochaetaceae bacterium | reverse complement strand
CCACCGAGATCTACACTCTTTCCCTACACGACGCTCTTCCGATCTATGCATCCCCAGGGTAAGGGATGACGCAAAGCCGGTATACTACGTGTACAACATCCTGGTGCCCAATCGAGACAGCCTGGCGGATAAGCTCAAGGAGCGCGAGATCGGCTACTCGATTTACTATCCGAAGCCGCTCCATCTGCAGGACTGCTTTGCGTACCTCGGGTACAAGCAGGGGGATTTCCCGGTAGCAGAACGGGTTTGTTCCGAGATTATCGCGCTGCCCATGTACCCCGAGCTCAAAGATGAAGAGGTCGACTATGTCTGCGATACGATACGGGAATTTTATAGGAAATAATGCATGATAAACATAGTAACGGTCGTGGGAGCGCGGCCGCAGTTCGTGAAGGCAGCGGTTTTAAGCCGGCTTATCCGAAGCGAACGGTATGCGGATACTATTAAAGAGACGCTCGTTCATACCGGCCAGCATTATGACGACAACATGTCCGAAGTTTTCTTCAGGGAGATGGAGATAACAGCGCCGGATGTTAATCTTGGCGCGGGTTCGGGAAGCCACGGAGTTGCGACCGGTAGGATGTTGGCGGGCATTGAGGAGATCCTTTTAGAGCGCAAGCCGGACGCTATCTTAGTGTACGGCGATACGAACTCTACGCTAGCGGGAGCGCTGGCGGCGGCGAAGCTCCATATCCCTGTGGCCCATGTTGAGGCGGGCCTTCGGTCCTTCATGATGGCCATGCCCGAGGAACAAAACCGGCGCCTTACGGACCATCTTTCATCCTGGCTTTTTTGCCCTACCTCGGTCGCCGTCCGGAATCTAAAGGCCGAGGGCATAGAGGATGCCGGGAGAGCCCCGCCGACGCCGGACCGCAAGGCCGTGCGCATGACGGGCGACATCATGCTCGACGCATCTAATTTCTATCGGGGTAAGGTAGTCCCTAAGGCTGCTAGCCTGTTGAAAAGCCTCCCAAAGGATTTCTATCTCGTCACGATACATCGGGCCGAGAATACGGATGACCCCGAACGCCTACGCGCGATCGTCGGGGCGATCAACGCGGTTAAGGATAAATCCGCCGTACTTCCGGTTCATCCAAGGACGAGGAAAATACTAGAACGAGAAGGCTTAGCCTTTAAGGACCATGTTCACCTTTTAGACCCGGTGGGATATTTTGAAATGTTGGCCTTAGAGGAAGCTTGCTCGTTCATAGTGACCGATTCCGGCGGCGTACAAAAAGAAGCGTATTTCTTCAAGAAGCCGTGCATTACGATGCGTGATTCTACGGAGTGGGTCGAGTTAGTAGATGCAGGTTGGAATACTCTCGTGGGCGCGAACCGCGAGAAGATTGTGCAATCTATTCGCTCTCAAGAAAAGCCTAAAGATTATCCGGATCTATACGGCGCGGGGGATGCTGCTGAGCGAATCCTTAATGCACTTGTAAGCTCATAGAGGCGGTTTTTATGAACAATGAAATGATCGCAGTCCCTTGCGACAACGGCTCGTATAAGCGGCATGAGAGCGCTTACGTGGATGAGGGCGCGTCTGTAGGGCCTGAGACGCGTATTTGGCATTTTTGCCATGTGATGTCGGGAGCCCAGATAGGCTCGCGTTGTTCTCTAGGGCAGAACGTCAATGTGGGCGGGAACGCCGTCCTTGGTAACGGCGTTAAGGTGCAGAATAACGTGTCTATCTACGATGACGTCGTTATTGAAGACGACGTTTTTTGCGGGCCGTCCATGGTCTTTACGAACGTCATCAACCCGCGGGCCTTCGTGGAGCGCAAGAAGGAGTATAAGCGGACGCTCGTGAAGAAGGGCGCGGCCATCGGCGCTAACGCCACGGTAGTCTGTGGAACGACGCTCGGAGAATATTGCTTCGTGGGGGCAGGTAGCGTGGTGACTAAAGACGTCCCAGCCTACGCACTGATCTACGGCAGCCCGGCAAAGCTACGGGGCTGGGTATGCGCATGCGGCGTAAAGTTGGCTATGGATCTTAGCTGCCCCGAATGTCGCCGTCGGTATGTTGAAACCGCCGAAGGTATAGCGCCGGCAAATGATTAAGCATTAACAAGATGAGAGGGCGCGTAGCGACCTTTTTAACCTAAGACTATCTTGAAACCTCTATAGAAAGGTTCCCAATGACCACGTATGAAACGATTATGAAGAAGATTGCCGATAAGACCATTACGGTCGGCATTATCGGCCTTGGTTACGTTGGCTTACCTTTGGCGGTCAGCTTCGCCCGAAAGGGCGTGAAGGTATTGGGCTTTGAGAAGAGCGAGAAGAAGGCGGAGCTCGTCAACGCCGGGAAGAACTACATCGGCGATATCAAGGACGATGAGCTCGCCGCAGTCGTGTCCGGGAAGCTTTTATCGGCGACCACGGATTTTTCTCGTCTGGCCGAGTGCGAGGCCGCCATAATCTGCGTGCCTACGCCGTTAGATAAGTTCAAGAAGCCTGACATGAGCTATATAGAAGCTTCTTGCCGCGATATCGGCCGGTATATGAAGAAAGGCACCTTCGTCAGCTTGGAAAGTACTACGTATCCGACTACGACGGAAGATCTCATGAAACCGATCATCGAGAAGGAATCAGGTTTAAAAGAAGGGGCGGATTTCTGGCTATGCTTCAGCCCCGAGCGCGTCGATCCGGGCAATAAGGACTATAAGACGGACAATACGCCTAAGGTGGTAGGCGCGCTCGGGAATGAGGCCCAGGATATCGCCCTGGCGCTCTACGGTTTGGCCATCCAGCACCTGCACCCCGTGAGCTCACCGCGTGCTGCCGAGATGGTGAAGATCTTAGAGAATACCTATCGCCTTATCAATATCAGCCTTATTAATGAACTGGCGCTTTTGGCCGGTAAGATGGATATAAACATCTGGGAGGTGATAGAGGCAGCCAAGACGAAGCCCTACGGCTTCCAGGCCTTCTACCCAGGTCCCGGCATAGGCGGCCATTGCATACCCCTTGATCCTTTTTACCTTGAGTATATCGCAAAAGGTTTTAACTTTGATCTTACAATGATTAACTGTGCGGGAAATATCAACAATCTAATGCCATATCGTATTATGAACAAGATTGGGTATGCGTTAAATCGGCATAAAAAGGCACTCAATGGCTCCAAAATATTGTTTTTAGGTGTCGCCTACAAGCCGGATATTGATGATCCAAGGGAGAGCCCAGCGCTTCTTGTGATGGAGCATGTGGCTAAAAAAGGAGCTGATGTATTGTTCCATGATCCATACATTTCTGAAGTAATAGATGAACATGGACATAAATGGATAGGCACAAACCTTACGGATGAACTTCTTGCTTCTGTTGATTGTGTCGTATTTACCACTAACCATTCCTGTTTCGATGTGGATCGTATTGTCGAAAAAGCGAAATTAGTTGTGGATACAAGAAATTCTGTCAAACGCGTGCATATTGAAGATGGGAAGGTTTTTAAGCTATAGCTTTAATGTTAACGATAGGATTTGATAAGGCAGAAACCATACACTTCGTGAGGAATTCAGAAAATGAAGAATTTATATGTTATAAATTATTTAAATAACAGTACAAGTTGTCAGGGAAGCTATATATTGCGCCGGTGTGTTGTTGACCAGCTTGATATGCGACTAGTGCTTGGTAATGCTATATGATGGTTGGCAGGAAGGCTCGTGGCAACTTCTTGCGCTACATCCTCGTGCTAATGGTGGGTACGGGTATGGCTCAGGCCATACCCGTATTGTTAAGCCCCGTCTTGTCTCGCATATTCAACACTGCAAGCTTTGGTCTATTCACCACGTATTCTTCTATAATGGCAATAGTGTCCATCCTGGCTTGTGGTCGGTACGAATTAGCCATTGTCACGCCCAAAGATGACGAGGAAGCTGCCAACGTTTGGTTTCTAGCTGTGTCGATTAGCTTCCTGCTGGCCTGCGTAAGCAGTCTGGTAATTCTGGTGATGACACTAGGAAAATTCTTGCCACATGGACTTAGTAATCTTGGTAACTTGGTTTGCTTGCTACCGCTTGGTGTTCTTATTAGTGGCTTTACACAGGCTACAAACTATTGGAATAATAGAAAAAGACGTTTTCGTATTATTTCCGGCACTAAAGTGTTGCAGAGTAGTACTGGAACTGCCAGCCAGATAGTTTTAGGTATGACGGTGGTTCCGTCTGGAGGCTTGGTTGTTGGTGCGGTAATTGGCCAAGCAGTGGGAGCTTTGGGGAACCTTGTGGCAGCCTTCTGGAAAGATGGTTGCTTTCGATTTAAATTATCCTGGAATGCGATATGTTCCGCATTACGTCAATACAAAGTATTCCCACTCTTTTCTTTAGTAGGGGCGCTTCTTAACACTACAGCTGCCCAAATGCCGGTTTTCTTCCTATTTCGCACCTATAGCGCTGAGGAGACAGGGCTTTTTGGCATGATGTACAAGGTAATTGCTTTGCCGTTGGATCTCGTGGCTGGTAGCGTCTCTGATGTGCTGTTGCAGCGCATATCTAGCTTAGCGAGGGAGGATTCAGGTGGGATACGCCGTCTTCTCCTAAAGACAATGGCAATGATGGCTTGTTTGGCCGTTCCTTTGGTACTGACGATGAACTTGTTCGGAGACAAGATTTTTGCATTCGAGATCGGAAGAGCGTCGTGTAGGGAAAGAGTGTAGATATCGGTGGGGGCCGTA
>CALKWG010000318.1 GCA_938004315.1 uncultured Spirochaetaceae bacterium | reverse complement strand
CAGGACCAGGTCCCAGTGCACGGCGGAGCGGTTGCCGTTGAAGCAGTCGTCGTAGGAGTTGCCCGGCGTGAAGTGGATGGAGCCGGCTATCTTCTCGTCGAAGAGGGTCTCCTTCATGGCCTTGGTGATGTAGGGGTTCACGCCGATGGCGAACTCGCCTACGTAGCGCGCGCCCTCATCGGTATCGAAGACGCGGTTGATGCGCTCCGTGTCGTTGGCCGTAGCCTTCACGATCCTACCGTCCTTGAACTCCAGGCGGACGTTCTCGTAGGTGAAGCCCTCGTGCTCGCTCGGCGTATTGTAGCTGATAACCCCGTTCACCGAGTCGCGTACCGGCGCCGTGTAGACCTCGCCGTCGGGTATGTTCATCTTGCCATCGCATTTGACCGGCGGCAGGCCCTTGATAGAGAAGCTTAAGTCCGTATCCTTAGCCACGATGCGCACTTTGTCGGTGCGCCTCAGGTACGCGACTAGGGGGTCCATGGCGCGGCTCATCTTGGCGTAGTCCATGGTGCAGACGTCGAAGTAGAAGCGCTCGAAGGCCTCCTCGCTCATGGAGGCCAGCTGGGCCATGGCGGGGCTGGGGTAACGGAGCACCACCCAGCGCGTGTGGGGCACGCGCTGCTCGATGTGCACCTTCTTCCAGACGTTGCGGTTGTAGAGGTCCATCTTGTCGCCCGGCACGTCGCCCATGGCGCTCATGTTCCGTATGGCGCTGTAGCCTATGTAGCACTGCATCTTGGCCATGCGGTAGCGCTCGAACTCGGCTTGCAGCTCCAGCTGCTCCGCCGGCGCGTCTAAGAGAAGCTCGCGTTCGAGCCGTTTATCCCGGAGCGTGACGAAGGCGCGGCCGCCGGCCTTGTGTATGGCCCGCACGATGGCGCGGTCGAAGGCGGGCTCGATGCCCGTGTCCTGCACGAGGACGTTCTCGCCCGGCTTCACGCCCACCGAGAAATTCACCAGTATGTCCGCGAGCCGTTCGATGCGCGGGTCTACCATAGTCGTTCTCCTCTAGCCGCCCTCCGCGGCCGCGTTGGTCTGTCTGGCTTCTAACGCCGCCCTTATCCCCAGGCGGCGGCGCCGCGGGCCGACTCCGCGTCGCTGCCGATGTATCGTACCACGTGCCCAACGTTTTGAAAAGCTGAACGTTCGAGCCTGGGTTGATTCTTGCGATCGATGGTTGCCGCTGTCTCGGGGCGCATGCCGGGCCGCGCTAGGACCGGAGCCCGCCGATAAATCGCCTAGAACGGAGCTTTCCCTAGCCGAGCTGTCGCGGGAGACGTATCCTGAATATCGCCGCGAAAAGCCGCGCCACGGGAGGTCGTATGAGCATAGTGAACGAAACCATGAGCCTTCAAGCCGGGATCGATCTCCTCTCGCCGCGGAACTGAAGCGAGCCTCTTACAGGGATCCATCCCCTCATCGAATCGATCAGCCGCGCATCCCCGATCGGGTAGGCGCCGCGGATCGCCGAAAAAGCGCGCCTAAGGGCGCGCCTCGACATCGTCGCGCCCGCGCCGCCTATGGACGGACGCCGACGGAGGATCCCTCCCTTGAACGAAGAAGAAATTTTCGAGTTTTATATCGATCAAGCCGTCATAGCCGGACCGGGCCGCCTTATTAAGAGCGGCAAGGAGGCTTCGGTCTACCGTTGCCCCGCCTATCCGACCCTAGCCTGCCGCGAAGTCGCGGTGAAGATCTACAAGGACATCGAATCGAGGAGCTTTAAGTCGGCCAAGTGTTACTTGGACGGACGCATAGGCCGCAGCGTGAGGAAACGCCGCGATATCCTGCATCTGCTGTCCGACCCCGGTACGATGCAGGCCTATTGGGTGGATGCGGAGCGGGATGCGCTGGAGCGGCTCTACGCCGCCGCGTGCCCGGTGCCTAGGCCTCTGGGCGCGAGCTCGGGTTCGATAGCCATGGAATTCATCTTAGAAGGCGACGAGGCCGCGCCGCGCCTCATCGAGCTAGAGCCGAGCGCAGCCGAATCGGCCGCCCTTTTGGCGGCGCTCCTAAAGGCGGTGAGGACGATGCTCGCCTCGGATCTGGTCCACGGGGACCTCTCGCCCTATAACGTGCTCGTGCGAGGCGGCGAAGCGGTCGTCATCGACTTCCCGCAAGCCGCCGACGCGCGCTACTCGAGCCGCGCCTTCGAGCTCCTGGCTCGGGACCTGAAGAACGTCGTCGCCTACTTTGAAAAGCGCGGCCTGGCCGGCTGCCCGGAGCCGGGGCGTCTTGCCGCCGAGCTCTGGGAGAGCTACGCCGCCGGCGAGCTGTACCGAGATCGGAAGAGCACACGTCTGAACTCCAGTCACCGAATACGATCT
>CALKWG010000317.1 GCA_938004315.1 uncultured Spirochaetaceae bacterium | reverse complement strand
AACTGCGCCGAATACATCCTGGCCGAAGGTAATAGTAAAATAATACTCTGCGAGCGGGGCATACGCAGCTTCGAGACCTACACCCGCAACACCCTGGACCTGAGCATCGTGCCGGCCGCCAAGTCGGCCAGCCACCTGCCGGTGCTGGTCGACCCCTCCCACGGCACCGGGGTGCTCGGCCTCATCGAGCCCATGAGCCTGGCCGCGGTCGCCGCCGGCGCCGACGGCTTGGAGATCGAGGTGCACATCGACCCCCCGAACGCCAAGAGCGACAAGGACCAGCAGCTGACGCCCGAGGCCTTCGCGCGCCTCATGCGGAAGCTCCGCGCGCTCAAGGCGGCCCTGGCTAGGATAGAGGCCGACGAGGCGTCGGACGGTACGCCCGCCGGCGCCCCGGCCGCCGGCGAGGCGGTGCCCGCGTGAGGACCGCGATACGATTCGGCCCCCTAGGAGGGCCGGGCGGCCTCGCCGAAGGTCTAGATACAACCAAGGCCTTCGTCCTGGCCGACGAGTATACGGCGCGCTTCATACCCCCGGAGCTCGCCGCCGGCCCTCGCCGCGTCCTCCCGCGCGGCGAGGGGGCCAAGACCTGGGCCGAGGCGGGCGAGGCCTACGAGGCCTTCGCCGAAACGGGGGTCGGCCGGGATTGGACCGTCGTCGCCGTCGGGGGCGGCTGCGTGTGCGACCTGGCCGGCTTCGTCGCGGCTACCTGGATGCGCGGCGTCGGGCTTCGCGTCGCCCCGACCACGCTCCTAGCCATGGCCGACGCCGCCTTGGGCGGCAAGAACGGCATCAACCTGGCCGGGCGCAAGAACCTCGTCGGCTCCTTCCTGGAGCCCGAGCTCATGCAGGTCGACGTCTCGAGCTTGGCGAGCCTTAGCGACGGGGAGCTGGCCTCGGGCCTGGTCGAATGCGTCAAGCACGCCGTCATAGACGGCGAGGACCACCTGAGCCTGCTCGAAGGCGCGCTCGGTTCCGGATTCCGCCCTTCGGCCCTCGCCGCGAGCCCGTCGATCGAGGCGATCGT
>CALKWG010000316.1 GCA_938004315.1 uncultured Spirochaetaceae bacterium | reverse complement strand
GGCAGGTCGGGGCCGCGCTCCATACCGAGGACCGCCCGCTCTATCGACGCGAGCGAGCACTCGCCCACCGAGCGTTTGTAGAGGCGCCTGGCCGTATGTAAGAGGTCGACGGCCCGCGAAGGCAGGCGCGGCCGAACGCCGTTCATTACGCAGCGGCCGCGGTAGAGCGGTAGGTCGAAGCTCGAGCCGTTGTAGCTGATGAGCGGCGCGGCGAGCGCCAACTCCTCGTCCACAGCCGCGATAAAGGCCGGCTCCGCGGGATAGTCGTCCATGAAATATTGGCTGACTTCGACGGCTCCGCCCTCGGCGGGGCGGGCGAAGGCGGCCAGGAAGGCCACGGTGCCGGCGCCGCCTGAGAGGCCGGTCGTCTCCAGGTCGAAGGCGGTCGGGGAGCCGCCAGTCGCCTCCGCGACGCCCGTCGGCAGGCCGAGCGCGGCGTCGACGGCGCCGGCGAGGCATGCGGGCTCTCGCTCGTAGCCGAGCGGCAGGGGATCGAAGCGCAGGCTTCGATGCCAGAGGCCCCGTCCGCAGGACGTCCAGCCGCGCTCGGCTAGGGCGACAGCCGCCGCCGTGTTAGCAGGCGCCAGGCTCCCCGGCGCCGGCCCTCCGGCCGCCGCGCCGCGCGCCTTACCCGGAGCGGGCGCGGAGGCCTCGCGCAGGCGGGCGAGCCTGGACTTAAGCGAGGGCGCCACGCAGAGCCCGCCGTAGGGCGCCTAAGGCCAGTGCCTTGCGGCCCCGGGCCATGGCCAGCTCGCCGTCGGGCACGCCTAGGCAGGAGGGGCAGCCGTCCTCGCAGTCGCAGCCGGCGGCTCGGTCGAGGCCGGCCGAGAGGAGCCGCCCGATAATGGGCCCCAGGGCTTCGGCGAGGCCCGTACCGCCGGGGTAACGATCCCAGAGATAGACGGCGGCTTGACCGTAGTGATCGTCGCGGAGCCGCCAGGCCGAGCCGAGGTCGGCCGCGTCGCACAGGAGCTCGGCCGGCGCTAGGCTCTTTAAGAGGTAGCAGAGCCCCGAGAGCGCGGCGCCTAAGCGCAGCTCCGACACGCCCTCGCCGAAGGCCCCGTCGGGCAGGAGCAGGGCCAGGGCCCGGGTCTGCATCTCCTCGGGCGGCAGGTATATCTCGCCGTAGCCCACGTTCTCGTGGCTGTGGAAGCGCAGTTTCTTGAACTTCTCCGCCTGGGAGCGCACGAGGATATCGCCGAGCGCCGCGGCCCAGGGGCCGGCTTCGAAGCGCTCGTCTTCGGAGAGGACCTTGAGGTCGGTCTTCACGACCGCGTCGGTGTAGTAGTTGACCTCGCGCTCCTCGACCTTGCAGATGCGATCCTCTATATCTAATTTCAGGACGACGAACTGCCGGCCGCGGTGGATGTAGACCGCGTCGTCGTAGATGAGCTCCTTGGCGCTCGGCCGGTCCATCTCCCCTATCACCGCGTTCCTGCCCGCCGTCACGTCGATGATAACCACGTTGTCGGCGGTGGCCGATCGCAGGCTCATCTTCTCGGCGGGGTAGCCCTGGCTGGCCCAGAACCAGCGGCCGCCGGTGCGCCTGACTATGCCCTCCTCCTCGAGCATAGAAAGGCCCTCGGTCGCGTCCAGGGGGCCGAAGGCCTCGCCTTCGGCGAAGGGCAGCTCGAAGGCGGCGCACTTCAGGTGGTCGAGGTAGATATAGGGGTTCTCGGGGTCGACGCGGGCCTCCTCCGCGCGGCTAGAAAAGAAGCGCTCGGGGTGGGCCATGAGGTACTGGTCCAAGGGAGCGCTCGAGGCGACGTACACGGCCGCCGAGACGCCCTGGCGGCGGCCCGCCCTGCCGGCCTGCTGCCAGAACGAGGCGAGGCTACCCGGCCAGCCGGCCAGGACCGCGGCGTCCAGCCCGCCGATATCTATGCCGAGCTCGAGCGCGTTCGTCGAGACCACGCCCTGCACCGTCCCGTCCCGCAGGCCCTTCTCGATGGCGCGGCGCTCGGTAGGCAGGAGCCCGGAGCGGTAGGGCTCGATACGGACGCGCGCGTTCTCGGTATAGAGGTTGGCGAAGCGCTCGTTCAGGTAGGCGGCCAGGATCTCGACGCGGAGGCGCGAGCGGGCGAAGAGTATGGTGCGTATGCCGCGGGAGAGGAACGCGGCGGCTATGTCGCGCGATTCCAGGGCCGAGCTCCGCCTGATGCCCTGCACGGGATCCACGAGGGGCGGGTTGTAGAAGACCACGGCCTTGGCCGCGCGCGGCGCGCCGTTATGGTCCACGAGCTCGGGTTCGCGGCCTATGAGCCGGGCGGCCAGCTCACGGGGATTGCCGATGGTCGCCGAGCAGAGTATGAAGCGCGGATTCGAGCCGTAGAAGGCGCAGACCCGGAGGAGGCGGCGGATCACGTTGGCTACGTGGCTACCGAAGACGCCTCGGTAGGCGTGCATCTCGTCGATCACGATATAGCGCAGCCCCGTGAAGAAGCGTATCCACTTGGCGTGGTTGGGCAGTACCCCCGAATGCAGCATGTCGGGGTTGGTTATGACGACGCGGCCGCGATCGCGGGCCTGGGCCCGCACGCTCTGCGGCGTGTCGCCGTCGTAGGTGGCCGCCGCGATGGGTAGGCTTCCCGCCGTGATGAGCTCGTTGAGCTCGGCCTGCTGATCCTGCGACAGGGCCTTGGTCGGGAAGAGGTACAGGGCCCGCGCGTCGGGGTCCTCGAGCAGGGCCTGGGCGACCGGCAGGTTGTAGCACAGGGTCTTGCCCGAGGCCGTGGGGGTCACGACGACGAGGTCGCGCCCGGCGAAGGCGAGCTCGGCGGCGCGCGCCTGGTGGGTATAGAGCCGCGACAGGCCCTTGGCCTTGAGCGCGGCCTTAAGCTCGGGCCGCAGGCCTTCGGGCAGGGCGGCCCATTCGGCCTCGCGGGCGGGCACGCGCTCCACGTGGCGAACGCCGGAGGCGAAGGCGGGATCGGCGATGAGTTCGTCTATAAAATCGATGGCGGCCGGCATAGTCATATCGTATACTATCCTACGATACGAACAAGGAGGAACAGATCGGAAGAGCGTCGTGTAGGGAAAGAGTGTAGATCTCGGTGGT
>CALKWG010000315.1 GCA_938004315.1 uncultured Spirochaetaceae bacterium | reverse complement strand
CACCGAGATCTACACTCTTTCCCTACACGACGCTCTTCCGATCTAGCAGGGTGGTGACGAGGGCGATGCCGAATACGAGGCCCAAGAGCTCCAGGGCCAGGCGGCTGCGCTCCGAGCGTTTAAGGCCGTCGAGCGGCGTAGCGCGGACGACGGGGCCAGCGGGCCTAGCTAGCTCGGCGGGGAAGTCGGTCAGGCCGGCCGAGGCGGCGGGCGGGGCTTCCTCGGTCGGCGCGGCGCCGCAGAGCGGGCAGCGCGGCTCGGCGTCGGCGAGGCGGACGCCGCAGCGCGGACAGTAGTTCATCATAGGCCTCCTTGGCCGGCGCCTTCGTCCGGGTAGGGCTCGCTCGAGCTCAGCGTAAGCGCTATGCCCGCGGCGCGAAGCCGGCTACAGAGCGCCCGCTCCAGCTCGCGGTCCTTTATGACGCTGGCCATGCAGAGCGTGGTCCGGCCGCGCCAGCTCGATACGGCGATATTGAGCCCGGTGATATGGTCGCGAGGCAGGGTGACGTTGAAATCGCGTACGTAGCGTCCCCATGGCTCCGGTATCTCCAGGGCTCCCAGGTTGGACAGCGAGCCGGAGGCGGAGATGCGCCCGCTGTTGGCGTTGATGAGGCGGAGGACGACGGTTTTTAGGGGGAGCACGATGGGCCGGGCCAGGACGTTGCGTTCGCCGCCGACGTTGCGGCGTATCATCTTGGCTATCTCCTTCTCCTCGAGCCCTAAGCGCATGACGTGGTGGGCGTGGGAGACGATCTCCTCGAAGCTCCAGCGCCCCAGGCGCAGGTCGATGCCTACGTCGACGCAGAGGAAGAAGTTGCGCACGGTCTCTGAGGGGTACATCCGGCGCAGGTTGACCGGCACGCGGACGCTTAAGGTCGTTCTCCGGCCCGGCGCGGCCGCGTAGATCTCCTGGAGCGCGTCCAGGTAGCAGGCCGCCAGGAACTCGGTGGCCGATACGCGCAGGCGCTTGGCCGCCTGGAGGAGCTCGTCGCTGTCCATGCGGGCGAGGATGAGGCGATAGCCGTTCCGGCTCCGCTCGCCCGGCGGCATGTACGCGCGGCGCGGCCTGGCGGGCATGACCGAGCCCTGGGAGAAGTACCGGGCGTAGGCGTCTTCCTCCTCCCCGGGCCGCGCATCCTCGCCCGGCGCGGCTAGGTCGAGGCGGCCGAGGTCTGGCCGCGGCTCCTGGTTCATGAGCGCCAGGTACTCGGCGACCATGGCCTTCATGAGGGCGAAGGCCCCGGTGCCGTCGGTGACGGCGTGGTGGAACTCGAGCGCCAGCTTGGGGCCGTAGGCGATGACGCGGCAGAGGTGGCGCCCCCGGCGGTACGGCAGCGGGGCGGCCGGCGAGGGGCCTTCCGCCTCGATGCGCGGGCGGGAGATGGGCTCGAGGTAATGCCAGAATACGCCGCGCCTGAGCTCGACGAAGAGAACCGGGAAGCGCGGGACGAGCGCGTCCAGGGCGGCCTGCATGGCCGAAAGGTAGATGGGCTCTTCGAGTACGCATTCGAGCCTGAACACGAGGGGCGTGGCGCGGCTCGCGATGGAGGCGGTAAAGACCGCCGAGTTATCCAGGCGATAGAAGCGCTCGTCTTCAGCGGGCGGCCGGCCCTTGGCGTTCTTCATGCGTCCTAAGATAGCCCTCCCGAGCCGCTTTCGCCAGGGCCGGCGGCCGGGCGGCTGGCGGAGCGGCGGGGGCGCCGCGCGAGCCCGTCCAGCCAATCGAGGGCCGCCCTGAGTTGGCCGGCGCTGAAGGCGGCGGCCTCGGCGGCGAGGGTCGGCGCGGCTAACTCGGCGGCGCGCGCCTCCGCATCCGCGAGGGCCAAGGCGAGCGCGTCGCGTTGGCCCCGTACGACGGCGTCGTAGCGGGTCGGCTCGAGCGCTTGGGTGAAATAGAGTCGGGTGAGGAACTCGAGGCGCAGGCTGCGCGGGTGGGCGTCGCCGGGCGTCCTCAACCAAGAGAAGAAGGCCTCGCGCCCCGCGGCGCTGGCGCGTAGGACGCGGCGGGCATGGCCGACGCGGCTCGCGTCCTCGAGGCGGCTCGCCTCGGCGTCGCCCTCGATGAGCCCCTTAGCCTCCAGGCGCCCGAGCGTGGCGTAGAGTTGGCTCTCGCTTAAGCGCCAGAGGCCGGCTAAGGAGTTATTAAAGCGTTTGGCTAGATCGTAACCATGGCCCGGCGCTTGTATGACGAGGCCTAAGAAGACGAATTCCGGCCGGACCTCGCCGTTCGATCGGCGCGGCGTACGGGGGCTTGGGGGGCGGTCGCGTTCGATCCTGGCCATCGGCCAAGCCTAGGGGGCGGGCGGCGGCGCTGTCAAGTTCGATCGAGCCCGTAGGACTTGAGCTTCTCCTGCAGGGTGCGCCGCCCGATCCCCAAGAGCTCCGCCGCTTTGGTGCGATTGCCGTCGCAGCGCGCCAGGGCTCGTTCGACGGCGTAGCGCTCCCAGCTCGCCAGGTCGTAGCCCGCGGGCGGCGCGAGCTCGGCCGCGTCCGCCGCGTCCGCCGCGGCCGCCGCCGGGCGGCCGGACTCCCCTCCCGTCGGGCTCGCCGAACCCGCGCGCGGGGCGCCGGGCCCCTCCGTCGGCAGGCCTAGCTCCTCAGGCCCCAGCTCTTGGGCTCCCGAGCCTACGATGAGCGCCCGCTCGAGCATGTTCTCGAGCTCGCGCACGTTGCCCGGGAAGGGATAGGCGCGGAGGGCGTCTATCGCGGCCGGGGAGAGCCGCGGCTCCGGCCGTACGCCTAGGCGCCGCGCCGCGCGACGCAGGATGAACGCCGCCAGGCCCTCGATATCGTCGGGCCGCTCGCGTAGGGGCGGGAGGCGTACGCTTAAGACCTGCAGGCGATAGTAGAGGTCCTCGCGGAAGCTCCCCTCCCTCACCATCGCGGAGAGGTCGCGGTTGGTCGCCGCCACGACCCTGACGTCCAGGGGGACGGGCGCGCCGCCGCCGAGGCGGTTCAGGGTCCGTTCCTGCAGCACGCGCAGGAGCTTGACCTGCATGGCCGGCGGCAGCTCGCCTATCTCGTCTAGGAAGACGGTGCCATGCTGGGCCGCCTCGAAGTAGCCCAGGCGCCGGCGGCCGGCGCCCGAGAAGGCTCCCTTCTCGAAGCCGAAGAGCTCGCTCTCGACGAGGCTCTCCGGGATGGCGCCCGCGTTGATCGCCACGAAGGGGCCGTCGCGGCGGAGGCTGGTATCATGGACGAAGCGGGCCAGGAGCTCCTTGCCCGTGCCGCTTTCGCCCTGGATCAGCACGGTGGCGTCCGTGGCCGCGGCCTTGGCCGCGAGGGCGTAGGCCGCGGCGAGCGGGCCTTCGGTCGGCACTAATAATCTATCTCCCGCGTCCGACGAGGGTTCGACGGCGCGCAACTTGCCAGCGGCCGCCCGAAGCTCGACCGCCCGGACGAGGCGCTGGCCGAGCTCGTCTAGGTCGAAGGGCTTGGCTATGTAGTCGGCGGCGCCGAGCTTGAGCGCCCGGACGGCGTCTTCCAGGTCGCCGTGGGCCGTCATGAAGACGACGGGGAGCCCCGGCCCGCTCTCTCGGACCCAGGAGAAGAGCCCGTGGCCGTCGAGGCCCGGCATGCGTATGTCGGTGAGGAGCGCGTCGAAGGGCCGCTCCTGCAGGAGGCGCTTGGCCTCGAGCCCGTCCTGAGCTTCGGCGAGCTCCCAGCCTTCCAGGCGCAGGTACTCGGCGACGGCGGCGCGGATCGAGGCGTCGTCCTCGGCGACCAGGATCGATCTACGCACGGGCGGCCTCCTCGCGTACCAGCGGTATGACGAGCTTCGCCGAGCAGCCCCCTTCGGGCCTCGGGCTCAGGGTTAGATCGCCTCCCCAGGAGCGCGCCAGCGAACGGGCGAGTGGCAGGCCGAGGCCGCTTCCCTCGGGCTTGGTGCTGAAGTAGGGGTCGAAGGCGCTCCGCAAGGCGGCGCGCGAGATGCCGCCGCCGCGGTCGTCTATCTCGACGACGGCGTAGCGGCGGCCTCGCGTCTTCAGGGCGACGCGGATGGGCTCCGTTATGCCCGCCGCCCCCTGGCTTTGGGCGGCGTTGAGGGCCAGGTTGCGCAGGGCCGAGTCCAATTGGGCGCGGTCGGCCAGGACGATAGGGCGAACGTCGTAGCTCGGCGCGCCGAGGCTCTGCGCCCCGGGCAAGGCGAGGGTCGAGGCGAGCTCGACGACAAAGGCGGCGAGGTCGATCTCCTCTATGGAGCCGGCCTCCGGCCGTATGAGCCTTCGTACCTCGGCCATGACCTTACGGATGCGCTCGGTCTCGGCGGCCATGGCGTCGAGGTGGCCGGCGATCTCGGATGCCGGAGTCGCTTCGTCGGCCGGAGGGCCGGCCTCCGCGACGATCGCGCGCAGCTTTCGCCGCGCCAACTGACGATGCATATCGAGGGCGGTGAGCGGAGTCTGCAGCTCATGGCTGATGGTCCTGGACGCCTGGCCGAGGAGAGCCAGCCTGCGGCCCTCCGAAAGGCGCGCCTGGGCCTCGATAAGGCCCGCCGCCAAGAGGCCTGCGCCGGCGGTCAGGGCGGCGATGAGCCCTACGCCGCCGTAGAGCATGGCGTCCCGGGCTGTCCGCCCGCGCCTAAACTCCGAAGGGTCGAACCAAAGCACGATCTGACGGCCCTGGCCGCTTCCGACGGTGGCGCCCGGGCTCGTTGCCGCCGGGAAGATCGGAAGAGCGTCGTGTAGGGAAAGAGTGTAGATCTCGGTGG
>CALKWG010000314.1 GCA_938004315.1 uncultured Spirochaetaceae bacterium | reverse complement strand
CGTTCTCCACGGCCTTGAGCACGCCCTTGCCCAGGTAGCGCTTCTTGTCGCCGTCGCGGAGCTCGACGGCCTCGTAGATGCCGGTGCTGGCGCCGGAGGGCACGGCGGCGCGGCCGAGGGTGCCGTCCTCGAGGACGACGTCGACCTCGACGGTGGGGTTGCCGCGGGAATCCAGGATCTCGCGCGCCTCGACGTATTCGATAATGCTCATGGAGGGTCTCCTTGCGATGCGTGGTATGGGCGGCCGGGGCCTTCTTTAGCCCGCCGCCGGTGAAGATTTCCGCTATCCTGAGCCAAGTTCAAAAGCCGCTTGCTTTTGAACTTGGCTTTGCGATTGCTTGCGCTTGCTTTGCAAACGCCGCGCCCAATCGCGTGTTCTAAGGTAGCGCTTTAAAACTTTCCGAGTTTTTAAAGCGCTTCTATATAGAAACCTTAGCCGTTTTGACCCGTAGCGTCAAGCAAGGGCGCGGCGCTAATGGCCGCTCCGAAGGGCGGAATAGGGATAAAAATATCGAAAAAAGAGTTCGCGCCAGCCGAGGCCCGGGGCGCCGGCATGGGAGTTCGGCGGTCGTGACGCCATACGGCGGCCGGGACGCCATACGGCGGTCGGCTTGCGCCCGCGGGCCGGCGCGTCGTAGAGTGGCGGCCGGAAGCTGAGATTCGGAGGGGCGATAAGGGCAGCGCCGAGCGCGACGGCGGCTTGCGATCGGGGGCGGGCGCGTCCCGCCCGCGGTCGTTTCATGCCCCGTCCGGCGACGCAGCTTCCCGAGCTATGCGCTATACTATCCGGTATCGCTTCGGGCGAAGGCCCGCGTTCCGGAGGTCCTCATGAACCGTGCCATAACTTGCGTCGCGGCTTTCGTCTTCGCCGCCTCGATCGTCTCGACGCCCGCCGCCCAGCCGCGGGTGGACCGCGTGCAGGTGGCCTCCGACGCCGGCATACGCGCCGACGAGGCCCGCGCTCTCGCGGCTCAGGCGGTCGAGCGGGCGGCCGCCAACGCGCTCGCCTTCTTCCCGAACGCGCCTAAGATCGAGGTGAAGCTGAGCTTCAACTACTCGGGCGGGGAGAAGACTCTCGCCCTGCAGTCAAAAGCCGGGAACGGTTTAGAAGAGACGGCCGTACTGTATTGGCGCGAGAAGGCCGACCTGGAGGCGCAGTTGAGCCCGATGGCGTTCTCCCTCTGGGCGCGCGCGGCGGGTTTGGCCGACGATTGGCGGGGCGAGGCACCCAAGCCGAGCCTTGAGCTGAGCGCAGCGCGTTTGGCTACGGCCTTCGGGGCGGACGAATCGATGCCGCAAGCCTATGCGTCGGCGGCGCCGAGCCCGTCGGGCGGCGTATTCCTATCGGGCATAGGCTTCCTCGTCGAGCTGGGGCCCGATTTCGAGCCCCGTACCCGCTATCGCCTAGATCCGGCCAACCCCTACCAGTACCTCTACGCCATGGCGTCCTCCGCGTCCGGCGCGGTGACCGGCATGACCTCGAGCGGCGAATTCTGGACCCTCAAGCTCGGTGAGGACGGCTTCAAGCGCTCGGGCAACGTCTCCCCCTTGCCGAGTTCCTTCGTGCTCAGCCCCTCGGGCGCGCCGGTCTTCCAAGACTACGCCGCGGGAGGCTTCTTCAGCTTGAACGCAAGGCGGCGGGAGCCGGTCAGGCTCGAGGGAGCGCCGCCCATAACCATGGCGGCGCTCGACTACGACGACGACGGAAACTTGTGGTACTACGACATAGTCTCCGGCCTCCTGCGCTCCTATGACGCCGCCGGGAAGCTTTCCTCCGCGCTAAGGCTCGTCATGCCGGGCGGCGAGAGGCCGGCGCCCCAGCGCCTGCACATACGCGGCTCGGAGTTCATCCTGGCCGACAGCCAGGGCCTCGCGGCCTTCGACCGTTTCGGGCTCCCGCTGTGGCGCTTGAAGGGCGTCGCGCCGGCGGCCGACCCGTTGGCCGCCTCCATGATCTATGGCAGCTCGGTCGGGCGCGACGGCGCCGTGTACGTGCTTTCACAAGGCGGGGGGCTCAGCTTGACCCGCTACGACGACCGCCGCTCCCTGGCGGCGCTGCGCAGCTCGGGCCGCGCGGACTTCGCGCAGGCACTTGAGCGGGCCATGGCGGCCAACGCGGCCGTGGCCGAGGATCCGGACGACGAGGGGCGCTTCGCCGCGCGCGCCGAGCTCTTCCAGTCATTAGGCTACGCGAGCGTCGAGCTCACGATGCGCGCCGCCATGGCGGAGGCCTTCCCCGCCGCGCGCCTGAACGCCGCCCGGCTCGCCGAGCTCCGCGCCTCCATCGTCCGGGCGCAGGCCTTAGCGGCCGCGGAGGCGGTCTACGAGCCCCTGTCGCGCTACGGGGCCGAGACCGCGCGCGCCGATTACCAGAAGGCCATGCGCCTGCTCGAGCGTTACCTCGGCGACAATCCGGGGGACGAGGCCGCCGCGCGGGTTATGTCGGCGCTCGGCGACGCGTTCAGGGCGCGCGAAGGCGGCCGCCTGCCCGGTCGACCCTCGCCCCTCGTCATAGAGGCCCGCTTCGACCCGGTCTTCCCCGCCTTTATGGAACGCTACCGGAGCGTACCGGTCGGCTCCGTGACGGTCAGGAACGCCGGCGCCTCGCCGGCCGCCGCCGTCCGCGTGAGCGTCGCGATCAAGGACTTCATGGACTTCCCGGCCGAATTCACGCTCCCGACGCCCCTGGCTCCCGGCGAGAGCGCCGTCGTCCCGGTGACCCTGCCCTTGAACCGGGCGATCCTGGAGCTCAGGGAGGAGCTCGGCGTGAGCGCCCTGGTCACGGCGGCCGCGGAGGGCTTCGAAGGCAGGGCCTCCGCCGAGATCCGCCTGCTTTCGCGCAACGCCCTGACCTGGGACGATACGGCCGCCTTGGCGGCCTTCGTGACGCCGAACGACGACCTCATCGTGGCCTTCAGCCACGCCGCCTTGGCCTTCGGGCCGCCGCCGCTCTTCGACCGATCGTTCTCGCGCGCCTTCGCCATCGCGACGGCCCTTGGCGCCCGCGGCCTCGTTTACGCCGAGGATCCTAAGACTCCTTTCTCGGCCGTCGCCTCGCTCGGCGGTGCATCCCGCGGCGCTTCCGGCGCGGGAGCGGCGGGCTCGACGCCCTCGGCCTGGCCGATCGACACGGTGCGCTTCCCCCGTGCGACTCTATCTTCCGGTGGCGGCGACTGCGACGACACGAGCGCCCTCCTGGCCTCTTGCCTGGAGGCGGTCGGCGTCTCCGTAGCCATCCTGACCACGCCCGGTCACGTGCTCATAGCCTTCGCTGCCGAGGCCGGCCCGGCCGGGCCGGGGCGCTATGGCCTGCCCGGCGGAGCCTACGGCAGCCTCGAGTTCGGCGGCCGGCACTGGATTCCGATTGAGACGACCGTCCTATCCAAGGGTTTCGCCGAGGCGTGGAGGATCGGCTACGCCGAAGCTTATAAAGCCGGCGCCGACTTGGAGTTGGTGCCGCTGGCCGAGGCTCGTAGGCGCTTCCCCGCCCTGCCCTTGGCCGGGACGCCCGGCGATCCGCCGGCCCCGAACGCGTCGGCCTGGCGGGCCCTGGCCGATTCCTCGCTCGCGGCGCTGCGCGGCGCGTACGCCGAGCCCTTGCGAGCGGCAGCGACCGCGGCCGGCGGGGCCGGCGGGGCCGTGACCGGCGGCCGGGCGTATAACGACCTCGGCGTGCGCCTCGTGCAGCTCGGCGACTACGCCGGCGCTGCGGAGGCTTTCAGGCAATCGATACGGCTCGACCCGAAGGCCGCGCCGGCGCGCGCCAACCTGGTCGTCGCCTTGGATTTAGCCGGCGATGAAGCCGGGGCGTCGCGGGCCCTAGCCGAGGCGAGGCGCGAGCTGCCCGACGACCGGGTTTTGGCTATGCTGGCACAACGGCGCGCGTCGGGCGCGCTCGCCGAGGCCCGACGCGCGCCCGCCGATGGGCCCGAAGGGAGCGACGGCTCGCGCGCCACGGGCGGGACTTATGTAGAGTTGATCTGGTAGGCGCCGCCGAGCGGCCGGCTCGACGTTTAGCGCCCGGCTCGCCGCTTGGCTTCCTTCTCTATAGCCTGGAGCTGCGAGCGGGTCCCGCTCGGAATGAAAGCCTTGGCCACGGACAGCATGCCCGGGAAGGGCTTTCGGAGGCCGGGCCGGTTAAAGTAGCGCAGGTAAGTCATCTCGCGCCCCGATAGTCGCACCGGCTCCATGTAGACCGAGAGGTAGTGCTCGAACATGTTCCCGTCGGGGCTGTCAGATCGGAGGAGCGTCGTGTAGGGAAAGAGTGTAGATCTCGGTGGTCGC
>CALKWG010000313.1 GCA_938004315.1 uncultured Spirochaetaceae bacterium | reverse complement strand
TGGGCTTTTATCAGCTGTACTTCATGACCGACGTGGCCATGCTGCCGCCGAGCCTGGCGGCCTGGTCCATCCTGGCGGTGAAGCTCTGGGACGCCCTGAACGATCCCATCATGGGGGCGATATCCGACCGCCTGCGCTTTAAGCGCGGGAGGCGGCGCGTTCCGATGCTGGCCGCCTCGGCGCCGCTCGGGCTTTCCTTCGCGGCCATCTGGTTCGTGCCGCCCTTTAGCCCGATCGCGCTGGCCCTCTGGTATACGGCCCTCTTCATGCTCTTCGATACCTGCTTTACGGTCTTCCACGTGAGCTTCAACGCGCTGACGCCGGCGCTGGCCCGCGGCTATGACGAGCGGAGCTCGCTCAACGGCTACCGCATGGCCTTCTCTATCGCCGGTACCTTGGGGGCGGTGATACTCCTCACGGCGCTGGGCTGGGCGCTACCCGATCCGCGCGCCCGCTTCGCCCTGGCCGGCGTCGGGCTCGGCCTCTTCTGCATAGTGCCGCCGCTTTTCGCGTATAGGGCGACGAGGGGCTACGACGACGAGGCGCCGCCGGCCGCCGCTGAGTCGGGCGGCGCGAGGCCGGACGCGGCGGTCCCGGCGCTCCTGGACGCGGCCTTCGAGTCGGCCCGCGCGGTGCTGGCCAACCGGCCGTTCCGCATGGTGATGGGCTTGTACCTTTTCTCCTGGACGACGACGGCCATCATCTCGTCGGCGCTCATCTACTTCGTCAGCTACTATTTTAAGCGGCCCGAGCATGCGAACTTCCTCGTCCTCGTAGCGGAGCTGGCCGCGATCGCCTTCATACCCTTCGTGGTGGCGGCGGCCAAGTGCTGGGATAAGCGGCGGGCCTTCGTGGGCGGCTGCGCCTCCTGGATCGCGGTACAGCTGGCCATCTCGGCCCTGGGGCCGGGCAGCCTGGGCCCGGCCTATGCCTTGGCCGCGCTCATAGGCTTAGGCATAGCCACGGCCTACGTCCTACCCTGGGCGATGATACCCGACGCGATAGAGGGGGACCCCGGCCGGGAGGGCTCGTACTACGCCTTCGCCTCGTTCTTTCAGAAGCTCGGCACGGGCGCGGCGCTCTGGCTCATGGCCAAGGCCATGGAGGCCGGCGCCTACGTGACGCCGAGCGCGGCCGAGCCCTTCCCGGCCCAGCCTGAACGCGCCCTTGCGGTTATCCGCGCCTTCATGGGGCCGGTGCCGGCCCTGCTCTTAGGCGCGGCTATCGCCTTCGCCCTGTTCTATCCGCTTAGGCGCGAGGCGGCGCCTGAATCGGCGTTCGCCGCGGACGCGGGCTTGGGCGGAGGAGGGCGGTGAGCGAGGGCGGGGAAGAGGGCCGTGGCGGGGGCGCGACGAGCTCCTCTAAGCGGCCGCCTGCGAACCCGCCGGGCCGCCGCCGCTTCGGCCCGCCCTGGCCCGAGCTGGTCGGCCGTAGGAAGCCTGAGGATATCGGCCCGCTCCGCGCGACGGCGGCCGCCTGCCGGCTCGCGAGGGCGATC
>CALKWG010000312.1 GCA_938004315.1 uncultured Spirochaetaceae bacterium | reverse complement strand
GGATACGCTCGTCCCGGGCTTGAACGACAGCCAGAGCGTGCCGGCCTTGACGTTTACCTCGAAGAGCTCCTGGATATTGTCGTCGGCGCTGACGACGACCCTCTGGGTAGCGGCCTTATGGATTCGAACTTGGGCGGAGCCGGCGTTATGCACGGCGACGAAGGCGGCGACGGGGCGTTCGGACTGCACGACGCGGCCGGAACCGAAGAGGCCGAAGGCGCTTTGGACGGCGCAGGATGAAAGGGCCAGGGCGGCGGCGGCCGAGGCGGCGACGAAGGAGAGTCTTTTCATGGTCGTTCCTCAAGTTTGAGCGAAGCGATGTCGATGCGGCGTCCGCCATGGCCATGCCGTGCCCGGCCATGCCTATCGCGGCTCCGGCCCGGAAACTCCGCGGCCGGAGAAACTACGCCGATCGCGCCGAAGGCGCGATTAAGAGTATAGCTATAAAAAGAGAGAATACCAAGTCCGTCGGCGATTATATCCGATCTCTCCGGCGCTATGCCTTGACGAAAGCCGAACGCCTAAAGCGCAGGGCCGACCAGTCATCGTCTATGGCCACTTGGCGGATCGGCCGGAAGCCGGCGGCCTCCAAGACCGACCAGTCGCCGTCCCGGTTATAGTCGCAGCGGTAGCGCTTGGAGCCGCCCTTGGGGTAGGCGATCCAGAGCACGGCGTCGCCCTCCAGGGCCGCGGCCAGCAGGGCGGCGTAGCGGTCGCGCAGCGCCGCGCTAGGCGCGAAGGCTAAGCCCCAGCGCAGGCCCGAGCCTGGCGCCGCCTTCGTCGTTAGCTCGAGCGCCGGCATCGCGGCGCTAAGGTCCCGCAGCTGGGCGGCGAACTCGTCCGGGGCGTTCAAGACGGCGATCCGGCTTTCATCCTTCAGGTTAAGCTTCTTAAAGAGCGGCGTCACGGATAGCTCCTTGCGGGCGGGGGAGGGCGGCCCTATACTGGCTCGTATGAGTACCTACCAAAGTATACTGTTCGGCTACGCCGACGCCCAGTTCGACGGCGAATCGTACGACGGCCCTTCGTTCATGAAGACCTTGGACGGCTTAAGCTGGGAGGCGGCCGCCTCAACCCAGACCTACGAGGGCTATTCGGCCTGGGAGATCGCGCTCCACGTCCTCTACTACAAGTATTACTTCATCAGGGCGCTCGGGGCCGAGGGCTCGATCGAGCCCTATCCCTACCCTAAGGGGAATTTCGTCAGCCCGCCTGAGACGGGCGAGGAGGCGTGGCGGCTCGTGAGGGAGCGCCTGCGCGCGGCGCACGCGGTAGTGATGCAGGCGATCCGGGCTTTCCCGGAATCCAGGTTGGACGAGCTCATGCCCAAGTGGGGCGAGCCCTACGGCAAAGGCATAGCCTGGCTCTGCGGGCACGACGCCTATCATAGCGCGCAGCTACGCAATATGGGCGTGCCGGGCTTGAAAGCGGCCAAGGAAAGTTCGTAAGCGCGCCCGGCCGCGCGGAGCGCGGCCGGGGACGCCCCTACAAGCGGAACGTTATTTTGCGATAAGCCCGCTGATCATGCCGCCGGCCACCTC
>CALKWG010000311.1 GCA_938004315.1 uncultured Spirochaetaceae bacterium | reverse complement strand
GCGAGCGCAGAGGCCCGCGCGGCCCAATCCAACTTATCGTCCAGCATATCGCTATAAGCTAGGTCCCAGGCCGCCGACTTAAGCTCGTACTCGCCCTTAAAGCCCGCGCGCCACGAAGCCTCGCGACCGCGCATGACCTCTAGCCCTCGGGCAAAGTCGTCTCGGCCTCGTGCCAGGATGAGTCCGCCGGCTTCCCGCCAGGCTTCGCGTCGATCGTAGAGCTCCCGCCGCATAGTCTCCCATTCAACCTGCCTCGCGGCCAAAGCGGCGCTTAGGCGGGCGGACGCCGCCAACGACGAAAGCGACGCGAGGCGCGTCGCCGCCTCGAAGGCCTCGCCATCCAAGCGACTTTCGGAGGCGACCGACGCCGCCTCAGAGGTGACGGCCCCGAGCGAGCTCAGGTAGGCCCGGGCCGACGCCGCCTCGCTTCCGTAGGCCTCCCTCGCCGCCGCCTCGAGCTCCTCGTCTCCCGCGAGCCCGACCAGGTAGCGCTCGTACTCGTATCGATACGCGGCCTCAGCATCTCGCCCGGCGGCTGCTGCTTCGGCATAGAGCCGCTCGGCTGAAGCGAGGGCATCGTCGCGCTCCGCTCTGTCGCCGCGGGCGAGGATGGCCATCGCCTCGTACGAGTCGCGGGGCGCAAGCTGGTCGGCCCGGCCTGAGGCGAAGGCCGCGTAGCGCCGCGTAAGCGCGTCGATCTCGTCCTGCGTAAACGATCCCGTCGCCTCCAAGCTGGCGCCCAGGGCGGAGGCGTCCCATCCCGATCCGTCGCGGCCTCCGGTCAAGCGGGCTATCCGCCCGCAGGCGTCCAGGTACGCCTGTTTCCTCGCGGCGGCCTCGGCCATCCCGCCGCTCATATACGGCACGCTCGCGTCGACCTGCCTGACGAGCTCGCCCATGGCAGCCGCATACGTCCCTTGGGTAGCCTGCACCCCGGAGATCGAAACGGCGAAGCCTATCATCGCCGCGTAGGCCGCACCAGCGGCGGCTAAGATGCCCGGCACCATCCACGCAAGGAAGATGGAAGCGCCGGCGGCAGCCGCCGCGACGATGAGCCCGGCGTAGCTCGCGGCGCTCGCGGCGAGGCCGGTCTCGAAGGCCGTTTTATACTCGGCGGCCTTGCGCTCCAACTCCTCGTATTCCGCCCGCCACGACCAGTACGAGAAAGCGTCATAGGCCGTATCGTCGCCCTCGGGGGCGGGAGGCCCCATGGCGCCCGACAGCTGCAAGGCTAGATAGGTCTCGAACCAAGATCGCTCCTCGGCGCCCAGGCTTTCATAGGCCCGGCGGCGCTCGGCTTCCAAGCCGCCGGCCCTGAAGTCGGCCAGCATCTCTGCGATCGTGTCGCCGAGCAAGGCGAAGCGCCGTCCACCGAGCGTGCCCTCGTCTATCGGCGACGCTCGCCAGGCGATCGCCTGGGCGAAGGCCGCGTCATCGGCGCAGAGCTTTGAAAGAACATAATCGCGGGCCATACCCCAGCGCCTGGCCGCAGCGGCGTCGAAGTTTCTATTCGCCATCCACGAGATCAAGCCGTCCAAGCGTTCGGCGAAGGCGTCCGAGCCCTCGAAGTAAGCCTTAAGCTCGTCCCCTCCCGACGGCTCGCAGAACGTGAAGCCTTCGCCATAGGCCAGGCCTAGTCCGCCGTTCTCGTCGACGCGCAGATAGGCCGCTAGGGCCTCCGACGGCGAGCCTATCCGGAGCGCCCTCAAGCTTTCGGCGTAGGCGGCGTTGGCTTCGTCCCGACGCCGAAGCTCGGCTTCCATGGCGGTCCCCAAGGCATCGCGCGCCTTGGCGCTCAAGAGCATCTTTATATAACTATCACGATATGCCTGGACGGCCGCCTCTTGAGCCTGATCGAGATAGGGCATGGACGCGTCCCCCGCGTCGTAGAGCCCGTCCAAGGCGCGCCTAGCGGCGCTCGCCCGGCCCGCCGCCGCCGCGGCATAGGCCAACTCCGCCTGCGGGCTACGATATCGCTCAGGACCGGCGACTATCGAGTCGCTCGCGCCACCGTTAGCCGCCAGGTAGGCGGTCGAGGCCCAGCGACGTATCGCGTCCTCGGTCTCGTAGGCGGTCCTCGCCGCCTCCAAACCGTCGAAAGAGCTCTTGGCCGCCAGGTACGCGGCGTCATAGGTGGCGCCGGCCCGGCTATAGAGCGAAGCTGCTCTTTCGTACTCGCTTAGGGCTCGGTCCTGAGCCTCCTTAGCCGCGCCGATCGTCCGCTCGAGCTCGGCGAGCCTCGCCTCGAGCCCGGCCGGATCAGCGGCCGTCGCATAGGCCGACGCCGATCGCGCGAACCCCTCCCGCATAGCCATGAGCGAGGCGTCGAAGCCCGAGAGCGCCGCGCGCCGCTGAGCGAGATCGTCCTTGAGGGCCGAGGGCGTCGGTCGCGCGTCGGACGGGTCGTACTCCGCCGTCGGATCGATCAGATAGCGCGCGATCGACGCGCCGAAGGCCTCGGCCTCGGCGTAGCCGGGACTCCCGACCGTCTCTCGCTCGGCGACGGCCGCGGCCCAGGCGTCGAGGGCGGCCGAGAGCCGCTCCGAGGCCGATCGCGCCGCGACCAGAGCGTCCGCTAAGGCGGCTTCGCTCCGGCTCGCGTAGGCCGGCGTAGGGAGCCCCGCTTCGGCTAGCGCTAGGAGGACCGCCGGGTCGGCGAGGCTCCGTCGCCAATACGCCGAAGCCTCCGCCGTTAAGATCCCTTCCTCCGCTCGCGCCAAGTCGAGTCGCGCCTCATAGTTGCGAGCCTGCGCGAATCGCTGCTCGAGCTCCCCAGCCAGGCGAAGCATAGCCCAGCGCGTCGCGATAGCGCCGTCATCGTCCGAGCGGCCTTCGAGCCGCGAAGCCAAGCCTAAGGCTAGGTCGAGGTCGGCCTCGTACGCCGTCCCGTCGAAGGCGCGGAGCGCCCAGTCCAGGGCCGGGCCGGAGTATTCGCCTGCGTAACGCGCGGCGGCGGCCGCGAGCGCCAAGAGTCGACGCCCCGAGGCCAGGGGTTCTTCCCCGACGCGGAGGGCGGCGGCCGCGAGCCCTTCGGCGTCCCCGGCCGCGCCGAGGCGTTCGGCGTAGAACGAAGCCGCCTCGGCCGCGTAGTCGCCGTATAGGCCGAGGAAAGCCTCGGCTTCGACGTCGAAAGCCGTAGCCGAGAGGGCGGATAAGCCCCCGGCCTCCTCTAAGCCGAGCGCGCCGACGACCCAGTC
>CALKWG010000310.1 GCA_938004315.1 uncultured Spirochaetaceae bacterium | reverse complement strand
GATCGTATTCGGTGACTGGAGTTCAGACGTGTGCTCTTCCGATCTCGCCATGGATAAGCGGGCCGAGATCCTCGAGCAGACCGAGGGCCAGGTGGTGGAGCTCGTCCTCCTCATCGCCCGCAAGGTGGTCAAGACCATCTCCGAGAACCAAAAGAACGTCGTCATATCGAACGTCGCCCAGGCCCTGCGAAAGCTCAAGACGCGCAGCGACGTCATCATCAAGGTGAACCTGGCCGACCTGCAGCTGGCGACCGAGCACGCGCGGGACTTCGTCGAGATGGCCGAGAACGCCAAGAATCTCACCGTGGTGGAGGATTCGTCTATAGACCGCGGCGGCTGCGTGATAGAGACCGACTTCGGCGAGATCGACGCCCGCATCCAGAGCCAGCTGCACGAGCTCGAGGAGAAGATCCTGGATATCTCGCCCATCAAGGCTCGCGGGAAGGCTCAGTAGCCATGGATCTCATTGGCAAGTACCTGGACGCGGTCGAGGCCGCCGATCCCATCAAGTACACGGGTCGCGTCGTCAAGGTCCAAGGCCTCCTGGTCGAAAGCCGGGGGCCGCAGGCGGTAGTCGGCGAGCTCTGCCAGATCCTGATACCGCGCCTGGGGAAGACCGCCTGGGCCGAGGTGGCCGGCCTGCACGGCGAGACGGTGCAGCTCATGTCCTATAGCCCGCTCGACGGGATAGAGGTCGGCTGCACGGTCATCGCCACCGGCGAGCTCCTCAAGGTGCCGGTCTCCAAGAAGCTCTTAGGCCGCACCTTGGACGCCATGGGCCGACCCATAGACGGCAAGGGCGATATAGCCAGCCCCGAGCAGTATCCGGCCGTCGCCGCCCCGCCCGACGCCCTAGGGCGCAAGCGCATCAAGACGCGTATGGTCACCGGCGTGCGTTCGATAGACGGGCTCATCCCCGTAGGCCGCGGCCAGCGCCTGGGCATCTTCGCCGGCTCGGGCGTAGGCAAGTCCACGCTCCTCGGCATGATGGCGCGCAATACCAACGCCGACGTCAACGTCATCGCCCTCATAGGCGAGCGCGGCCGCGAGGTGCGCGATTTCGTCGAGAACGACCTAGGCGAGGAGGGCTTGAAGCGCTCGGTGGTGATCGTATCCACCTCGGACACGCCGCCCTTGGCGCGCCTGCGCGGCGCCTACGTGGCCACCGCGGTGGCTGAGTACTTCCGCGACCAGGGCCTGGACGTCCTCCTCCTCTTCGATTCGGTCACCCGCTTCGCCCGCGCCCAGCGCGAGATAGGCCTGGCCATAGGCGAGCCGCCGGCCACCCGCGGCTACACGCCGAGCGTCTTCGACTCCATGCCCAAGCTCCTCGAGCGCTCGGGCAGCTCGGACAAGGGCTCCATCACCGGCATCTATACCATCTTGGTGGACGGCGACGACATGGACGAGCCGGTGGCCGATACGGTGCGCGGCATATTAGACGGCCACGTCGTCCTGTCGCGCAAGCTCGCCGAGCGCTATCAGTATCCGGCCGTGGACGTATTAAAGTCGGTATCGCGCCTGACCCAAGCCGTCACCGGCCCGGTGACGCAGAAGGCGATGGGCGCCGTGCGCAAGCTCATGGCGGCCTATGAGGAATCGGAAGACATGATCGCGATCGGCGCCTACGTGAAGGGCACGAACGCCGCCATCGACGAGGCCATAGCCAAGCGGCCGGCTATCGAGGCTTTCCTGAATCAGGGCGTGCCCGAGAAAGCGCCTATCTCAGAGACTCTAAAGCGCGTCGGCGATATCGCCGGCTTATCCATACCGGCGGCCGAGATCAGCGCCTTCGCGGCTCAGGCGTCGCCGGCTTCGCAGGCGTCGCCGGCTACGCAGGCGTCGCCGGCCGAGCCGGCCGCGGCGGCCGAGGCCGCCCGAGGCTCCGGAGGCTCGGCATGAGGCGCTTCAGGTTCAGGCTCGCGCCCTTGTTGGAGCTGCGGGATTACAAGGAGCGCGAAGCGGAGGCCGAGCTCGCCCGTAAGTCAGGCGCCGTGGCCTTGCTCGAAGCGGGGCTCAAGGAGAACGCCGGCTTAAGCCTCGAGGCGGCGAAGGCGCGCTTCAGGCGGGGCGCCAGGGCGGAGGATTGCATCGCCGCCGAGCGATACGCTTGGCGGCTGGTGGCTGAACGCGATCGGCTAATGAAGGCCTTGGCGGCGGCCGAATTCGAGCGGGATCAGGCCCGCGCCGCGTACATCGAAGCGTCGAAAGAAAAAGAAACGCTCGAAAAGCTCAAGGAGCGCGCCGAGGCGACCTATTACAAGGCGGCGGGGCTCGAAGAGGTAAAGATCCTCGACGACCTCGGCGCGATTATGGCCGCGCGGCGTTCTCGGGCCCGGGAGGGATAGCGAGTCATGGCGGGTTTCGGTAAGCAACGCATATTCGGCAGGGTCGTCCTGCTCCTCATCCTCATCCTCGCCATGGCCGTCGGCGGCGTGTTCTGGTTCGATTACCTGGGCCTTATAGACGCCAAGGGGCTATTCGCGCCTGCGCTACGCCTGGCGGGACTCCCGACGAGGACCGGCAACGCCCTGCCGCCCGAGCTCCCCGCCTTACTGGACGAGGAGCGCTATGCCAAGCAGTTGGAGGCGGTCGAGGCCCTGCGCCAGGAGATAGACGCCCGGTCAATGGCCCTGTCCGAGCGCCAGGCGACCATCGAGGCCATGGCCCTCGAGATCGAGGACAGGCAGAAAGCCTTGGATGAGCGCGAGAAATCGTTTAATAGCGCGGTGGAACGGTACGACAATAGAAGAGCGAACATCGAGCAGAACGCCCGTTATCTGAGCGGCATGCCCCCGGCGGACGCGGTAGCCATCTTGGCGGAACTGGACGACCAGATCGCCATCGATATACTGCGCGCCGTAGAGGAGCAAGCCGCCAGGTCAGGCGAGGCTTCGGTCGTGGCCTTCTGGTTGTCCCTCCTACCGCCCGTAAGGGCGGCGGATCTGCAGCGCAAGATGGCCGCCAAACCGAACTCGCTAGACTAAGACCAGCCGCGCGGGGCGGGCGCTCGATACGAAAGGAGCGCCTCGTCCATGCAGGCGATATCGATCCAGAATGTCGAGCCGGCCGCGCCGCCGCAGGGCGTCGTGGCCGGAAGCAAGGCGCAATCCGCGAAAGGCGCCCGCTCGCCCTTCGCCGCCCTCCTGGCGGCCCTGCGCTCGGGACCCCGCGCCATGGGCGGCGAGGCCGCCGAAAAAGTCTCGCCGACCGCCGCCAAGGTCAAGGGCGCCGCCGATGCGTCGGCGGAGGCGAACGGCCGGGGCCCGAAGGTCGACGGCCGATCCGAAGCGAAACTAACGACCGATACTATCATCGCGCGCTCGAAGCGCGTCTCCGCGACGGCCGCGCCGTCGGGCGAGGTCTCGGCCGACGCGGCCCCCGTCGGCGCCGCCTTCTCAGGCGCCGTAGCGTCCCGCGCGCGGCCCAAGGCCGACGCTCAGGGCGCGGAGGCGCTCCGAACGGCGAGCGAGGCCGACGCCGTAATCGGCGAGCCCGTAGCCGCGAAACGTCGCGCCGGGTCGGCGAGGGATAGGCCCGAGCTCTCGGCCGCGCAGCCGCAGCCTCGCGGCGAGGCCGTCTTCATCGTCGGCCAGCCGCGCGCGGCGAACGCCGGAGAGGCCAAAGAGGACGACGGCTCGGTCCGAGGCGAAGGCCGCCGCCGGGAAGCTAAACGAAGCGACCCCAAATATAGCGTCATCGACCTTCGCATGGCCGCGCCCAAGGAAGATGCGGCCGGCCCCGATCGAGCCGCGCGCGCCGCCGCCGAATCCGGCCGCGTCGAGGACGCCGGGCTCTTCGCCGAACGCGGAACCTCCCGCGAGGCCGCGACGCCCGGCGAAGCCAAGGCCGCCGCCGAGCCGCAGGGCGGCGCGTCGTTCAAGGAAGCCCTAGCCCAGCGCCTCGAGGCCGGGACGGGGGAGCTCGTCAGGGCCGCCCAGCTCGTCTTGAAGGACGGAGACCTCGGGCTCATACGCCTGCGCCTGGAACCCGAGTCCTTAGGCGGCGTCAAGATCGAGCTCAAACTCGCCGAGAAACAAATAAGCGGGCGCATCGTCGTCGAGTCGGACCTGGCCGCGGAGGCCTTCCGGTCATCGCTCGATTCGTTGCGGGACGCCTTCGCCGAGGCGGGCTTCGACGCGCGGGCCATCGACGTCGAGGTTCGCGGGGACGCGGGCGGCCAGGCGGGGCAGGGTAGGGAGCGCGACGGCGGCGACGGCGAGCGCGGCCCGTATTGGAGCGCCCGGCTACGCGAGCTCGACGCGGCGGTACCGCCCGCATGGGCGGCGAACGAGAGCGCTTTGAACTTGGTCATTTAGGGAGGAGTTTTCCTATGCAGATAGAGATGAACCTGAGCGCCGCCGACATGGCCCGCACCCGCCTCGAAGTAGACGCCTTCAATAAGGCCCTAGGCGAGGGCAAGATCCAGAAGCGCGAGCTCGACAAGGACGACTTCCTCAAGATACTCATCACCCAGCTGCAGCATCAGGACCCTACCAACCCGATGGAGGACCGGGAGTTCATCGCCCAGATGGCCCAGTTCTCGTCCTTGGAGCAGATGACCAACATGGCGTCGAACTTCGGTAAGCTCTCTGGCGTCTTGGCCTCGAGCGAGGCCCAGGCCCTCCTCGGGAAGACCGTCGACGTCCAGGACGGCGCCCAGGCCGTCACCGGCCGGGTCGAGCAGATCGTGCGGGGCGAGTATCCCATGGTCATGGTAAACGGGAAATTCTACGACCTGGAGCAAGTCTCCGTCGTATCCGAGTAAGGAGGCGCCGTTATGATGCGCTCGTTGTACTCCGGCGTCGCCGGCCTTCAGAACCACCAGGTGCGCATGGACGTGCTGGGCAACAACATCGCCAACGTCAACACCACCGGCTTCAAGAAGGGCCGCGTCAACTTCCAAGACCTCCTCTACCAGCAAATGTCGGGAGCCGCGCGCCCCAACGAGGAAGTCGGCGGCATCAACCCTAAAGAGATAGGCCTGGGCATGAGCATAGCCAGCGTGGACACCATCCACACCCAGGGCTCGCTGCAGACCACCGGCGTCATGACCGACCTGGCCATCCAGGGCAACGGCTTCTTCGTCCTCAATAAGGGCGACGTGACCATGTTCACCCGGGCCGGCGCCTTCGGCCTGGACGCCGACGGCCGCCTGGTGAACCCCGGCAACGGCTACCGCGTCCAGGGCTGGAACGCCCAGCTCATCAACGGCGTCGAGGTGCTCAACACCTCCGGAGCTCTCGACGACCTCATCATCCCCGTCGGCTCCAAGGACCCGGCCAAGGCTACCGAGCAGGTCTACCTGGCCTGTAACCTGGACAAGCGCCTGGCCGAGATACCCGAGGGCGCGGCGCCCGAGACCGTTCGCCAGAACACCTGGCGCGTCGAGGAGAAGATCTTCGACGCCTTCGGTACCGAGCACATCCTCCGCGTCGACTTCACCAAGCTCCCCGGCACGAGCAACCAGTGGCAGGCGACCGTCAGCGTCGACCCCGAGGCCGCCGTCGGAACGAACGTAGGGGTAGGCTTGGCTCCCGACGCGCAGGCCGGCAACCTCTTCATCGTCGAGTTCGACAACTTAGGCAGGATGCTCCGCGTGATCGACGGCGAGGGCAACCCCTCCGCCGAGGAAGGCCTCATATCGGTGAGCCTGGGCTTCGACGTGGCCGACACCACGCCCGGCGCCGAGGGCGAGCAGGTCAGGCAGAACCTGTCTTTGAACTTGGGCCAGGTCGGCTCGGTGCGCAATACGATCACCCAGTTCGCCGAGAGCTCCAGCACCAAGGTCTTCCAGCAGGACGGCTACGGCATGGGCTACCTGGACAACTTTAAGATCGACCAGTCGGGCGTCATCACCGCGGTCTACTCCAACGGCTCGACGCGCACCATCGGCCAGGTGGCCTTGGCCTCGTTCACGAACCCCAACGGCCTTGAGAAGTCGGGCGAGACCAACTTCCTGGCCTCGAACAACTCCGGCATGGCCAACATCGGGCCTTCCGGCATAGCCGGCAAGGGCAAGATCATAGCCGGCACCTTGGAGATGTCCAACGTCGACCTGGCCGAGCAGTTCACCGACATGATCGTGACGCAGCGCGGTTTCCAGGCCAACTCCAAGACCATACAGACCAGCGACCAGCTCCTCCAGGAGCTCCTGACGCTGAAGCGATAGGCCGCTATAGCCCGCGGAGCCGTGCTTAGGCCGGCCGCCGCGGGCGTGATTTTCGGAGGCTCCTGATGATCGAAGTGACCAAGCTGCACGGCGAGACCTTCTGGTTAAACCCCCACCAGATAGAGTATATTGAGCGCACGCCCGACACGACCATGGTCATGCTCTCGGGCAAGCGCATCATCGTGCGCGAAACCATCGCCCAGATCCAGGAGCGCATCGTGGCGTATCGGCGGCTGATCGGCGCGTTCAAGAACGAGGAGTAAGGGATGGATCTTGCGTCTATCATAGGTATCGTAGCCGGCTTCGCCTGCATCATCCTCTCGATGTACGCATCGGGCGGCGTGGTCACGACCTATCTCGATCCCGCCTCCGCCCTCATGACCATAGGCGGTTCGTTCTTCGCCCTGATGATGAACTACAGCATCAAGGAGATGATGGCTGTCTGGGGCATCATCGGCAAGGCCTTCAAAGTGCCGGATTTCGGCGAGCTCAAGATCGCCGAGGCCCTCTTGTCCTTTTCCGAGAAAGCGCGCCGCGAGGGTATCCTGTCCCTCGAAGAGGACATCGAGTCCGTGGACAGCGCCTTTATGAAGCGCGGCCTGCGCATGGTCGTCGACTCCGTCGACCCCGAGGTAGTCAGGAACATCCTGGAGACCGAGCTGTCGCAGATGAACGAGCGGCACGGCCGCTGGCTTAAGATGCTCGATCAGTGGGCCAAGCTGGCGCCGGGCATGGGCATGCTCGGGACCGTCCAGGGCCTCATCGCCATGATGAAAAACCTGGAAGATAAGAGCCGCATCGGCCCTAACATGGCCGTGGCCCTCATCACCACCTACTACGGCGCCATGATGGCCAACTTCCTCATCATGCCCCTCATGGGTAAGCTCGGCAGCCAGGACGCGGCCGAGACCAAGGTCAGGGAGATGATCATCGAGGGCGTGCTCTCCATCCAGCAGGGCGACAACCCGCATATCCTGCAGATGAAGCTGGCTTCATATCTCTCACCCGACGCCCAGAAGAAGCTCGACGAGCTTCATCCGCAGGCTTAAGGTAGGTCGGCCATGGCGCGCGTTAAGAAGAAGCAGGAGCTCGGCGGCTTAGCCGAATGGATCGTCACCTACGGCGACATGGTCACCCTGTTGCTCTGCTTCTTCGTGGCGCTCTTCGATACGACCGACGCCGACGTCATCCAGATCAACCAGATGATATCGAGCCTCAATAATATCGGCATGGGCGCCTCCCCCGGCGGCAATACCCTGTCGGCCGGTAAGATGGCAGAGCTCGGCAACTCGATCGCCACCCTGCCGTCCATGGAGCGGGGGCGGCTCTTGGCCACGGCCAAGCGCAAGGCCGTATCGCTGTTCCAACCTGAGATTAAGTCGAACAAGGTCAGGGTCACGTCGGACGAGCGCGGCATCGTCATCTCGCTGGCCTCCGACGCGTTCTTCAGGCCGGCGAGCGCCGCCATTAACATAGAGGAGACGCGGGGCATGCTCATTCGCATCTCCGAGCTTTTAAAGTCCCCCGAGCTCGAGGGGCGTAAGTTCCGCATCGAAGGCCATACCGACGATACGCCCACCGATCCGGCCGGCCCCTGGTTCTCCAACTGGGAGCTTTCGTCTGCCCGGTCGCTGAACGTGCTCCACTACCTGACCGACTTCGGGGTGCCTGAAAAGCGTTTCCAGGTGGCCGGCTACGCCGCCACCGTACCGATAGCCGACAACGCGACGGAGGAGGGCCGAGCCTACAACCGTCGCGTCGATATAATCATACTGGACGAAGGGCATCTGTAGCGCGATGCCGAGGAGATACCGCCATGGGTGACGACTTAGACACCGCGAATTTCGTCGATAGTCCCGAGGCTTCCGAGAAGCCCAAGCGCAAGGGCGGCGGCGGCAAGGCCATACTCGGGCTCTTGAAGTGGATAGGCATAGGCCTCGGCGCCGTCATCTTCATCGTGGTCATCGTGGTCATCACCGTCGGTCTCATAAACCGGCAGGCCAAGCCCATGACCGATATCCCCACGAGCGCCGATTTTAGGGGCACGATACCCGTCTATGCGACTTTTACTGGCATTGAGCAGATTAGCATCAATACCATAGATCGTGAACCTTGGGCCATTGTTGTAAAAATAACGCTAGCATACGACGAAACCGACAAGCAGCTAGCCGATGAGCTCAACCAACGGCGCTATCAAATTCAGGATGAGCTGCGGAGCTTCTTCAGCACCCGGTCCATTACGCAGCTGATGCCGGATCGTGAGGGGTTGCTCAAGGAGGAGATACGCGAGCGCCTCAACCGCCTGCTCTCAAAGCCGGCTATAAAGGCGATCTACTTCCAGGATTTCAGGCGCACCCAAATCTAGGGCGGTCGTTGCGGAAAGCGCGTAAGTATGCCATTATTGTCTGACGGGGTGAACGAATGACCGAAGTCCTATCGCAGGACGAGATAGACCAGCTCCTCACCGCCATCAACGCCGGCGACAGCGCGCTCGAGTCGGTCCAGTCTACGACCGACTCGCGCAAGATCAAGATCTACGACTTCAGGCGTCCGGACAAGTTCTCCAAGGAGCAGATGCGCACCGTGCAGAACATGCACGAGACCTTCGCGCGCCTCACGACCACGGCGCTGTCGGCCTCGCTGCGTATCCTGGTGAACGTGCACGTAGCCAGCGTCGACCAGCTCACCTACGAGGAATTCGTCCGCTCCATCCCGACCACGACCACCTTGGCCGTGGTCAGCATGGACCCTTTGAAGGGCCAGATCATCCTGGAGATCGACCCCTCGGTCACCTTCACCATCATCGACCGGCTCTTCGGCGGCGCCGGCGAGGGTTCCAAGCTGACGCGCGAGCTCACCGACATCGAGTACTCGGTGATGGAGGGGATCATCGTCAAGATCCTCGGGAACCTGCGCGAGGCCTGGACTCAGGTGATCGACCTGCGCCCGCGCCTGTCCCAGATCGAGGTGAACCCGCAGTTCGCCCAGATCGTGCCGCCGACGGAGATGGTCGTGCTCGTCACCCTCGAGACCAAGATAGGCGACGTCGAGGGCATGATGAACCTCTGCATACCCTACCTGACCATCGAACCCATCATCTCCAAGCTCTCGGCCCAATATTGGTACTCGTCGGTGCGTCGAGGCGCGACGACCGAGAACCTCAATATACTCAAGGAAAAGCTCTCGAGCATCGACGTGCCGGTCATCGCCGAGATCGGGCGAATTCAGGTTACGGTGCGCGACGTGCTCAACCTGCAGCTCGGCGATATCGTCAGGCTGTACAGCATGAGCGTGAACGATCCCATGGTGTTGAACGTGGGCAACCGAAAGAAATTCCTCTGCCGGCCCGGCGTCATCGGCAAGAAGATGGCCGTGCAGATCGTCAAGAGACTCGAGGAACTGGGCCAGGAGGAGTTCGAAGAACTGGCCGCGGAAGGTGAGGATAGTTATGAGTGACGGCGCCCTGTCCCAAGACGAGATCGATTCCCTCTTAGCCGGACTCGATCCGAGCGCGGGCGGCGGCTCCAAGGCTCCGTCCGGCGGCGGCGGCGGCCCGAGCCCCGAGCTCGCCGCGCTCCGCGATATGCTCGACTCCATCGGTGGTACCCAGGCTCAGAACCTGTCCATGATCACGGGACAGGACGTGTCGTTCGGGCCGCTTCAGGCCGAGACCACGACCCGCGACGGCATCCTGCCTTCGCTGCCTGACGAGGTGCTGGCCATCCACGTCGATATGATCGGCGCCATACCCGGCGACCACATCTTCATCCTGCCCAAGGACACGGCCATACGCATCGCGTCTTTGGCCAACAAGGACGAAAGCCTCTCCGAGCTGGACGAAATGGCGATCTCCGCCGTTTCAGAGTGCGTATCTTCGATAACCGGGACCCAGATCACCCTTTTTTCTGAAAAAACAGGCAACCAGAGTATACAGTCCGAGGCCGCCGACGGCGCCTTCGGCCCCAAGGCCATAGCCCGCTTCCCCGCCGGGGACTTCGCCAAGCTGAGCTACCAGCTGTCGATAGGCGGCCAGAGCTACTCGATGTGGGAGATTTTCGCCAGCTCCTTCGTTCGGGATATCGCGGCCGCCTCCGGCGTCCGGCCTCCCGAGGCCGCTCGGCCGGCCGCAATGAACCCCCAAGGCGGCATGATGGGCGGCGGCATGATGGGCGCGCAGGGCGGCATGATGGGCGGCGGCATGCCGCCGATGCAGCAGCAGGCTCCTATGGGCATGATGGGAGGGATGATGGGCGGCTACCAACAGCCTATGGGCATGCCCCAGGGCTACGGCTCTCCGGTTATGGGCATGGCCCCGCCGAACGTCCAGCCGGTACAGTTCGCCAACCTGAATATGGGCCAGGGTTTCCAGGAGTCGGGCAATATCGGCCTGATAATGGACGTGTATATGGAGCTCACCGTCGAGCTCGGCCGTACGAAACGGCTCATCAAGGACATCCTGGGCATAGGCGAAGGCACGATCATCGAGCTCGATAAGCTCGCCGGCGAGCCGGTGGACATACTCGTCAACCACAAGCTTATCGCCAAAGGCGAAGTCGTGGTCATCGACGAAAATTTCGGCGTACGCGTCACCGAAATCGTTTCCCCTATGGAGCGCATGGCCGAGTTAAGCTAGGCGCTCCTCGCCCCGCGAGGCCCGGTTCTTTCTATCGATACGGCCCCGCTCCGATATGGGAGCGAGGCCTTTCAATTCTATGTATACCAAACACTTGTTGCCAACCGCCGCGCTTTAGGTTACAATAAGCCCGGAGGGGAACATTGAAAAAGGTCGTGCGCATACTCGGCGTCGCGGTCTTCTGCTTCGTCGTATCCATAGGGGTACATGCGCAGGAGGCGGCCGCCCCCGTCGATGAGGGAGCCATCGTGCTCGGCGAGGCCGCGCCCGGCGGGGCCGCAGCGGCGAACTCATCGCTCCTACCCTATATGCTCCGTATGTTCCTCGTGCTCGGCTTGGTTTTAGGCCTTATCTACGGGCTCTACGCCGTACTGAAGCGAGCCGCCAAACCGCAGGCCGATCCCGCCTCGCCCATACGCGTCCTAGCCAGCAGGCAGATCGGCGCCGGTAAGGAGCTCATGGTGGCCACCATAGGCGCCCGAGCCTGGTTGCTCGGCGTAAGCGACGCTTCGATCCAAGCCTTGGCCGAGCTCGATGATAAGGAGCTTATCGACGAGTTGACGCTGAAGGCTCAGGCGGAGCCCGAGGCCGCCCCGAAGGATTTCGCCGCGGCCTTGGCGGCGCTCATCAAGCCTAAGGGCGGGACCCTGCGCCCCAAGCGCTCGAATGATTTCCTAGCCCGGCAACGCGACCGGCTCAAGAGGTACTAGATGCCGGCCGCCATGTCCCGCGCGCGCCGCGCGCCGGCCGCCCTCGTCGCCGTACTCTCGCTCGTCGCCGCCGGCTACCCTGCGTACGCCCAGGAGGGCTCTCAGGCGGTTCGGCCCTTCCCCTCGACCCCGGCCGATACGGCGCGCGAAGTGCCTATCCCGAACGCCAGGCCGCCGCAATCGACCTTCCCAGGCGGCGCGGCCGGAGCCACGAGCTCGCTGCCCAATCTGCCCTCCGCCATACCGCTGGTCGACCTTTCGGTGCGTTCGCCCCAGACCGGCACCGAGGTAGCCTTTAGCCTGCAGCTCCTCCTACTCCTGACGATACTGTCGCTGGCGCCGAGCATCATCATACTCATGACGAGCTTCCTCCGCGTCTCCATCGTCCTGGACTTCATCAAGCGGGCCCTGTCGCTGCAGCAGGTGCCGCCCAACCAGGTGCTCATGGGGGTGGCCTTCTTCCTGACTCTGTTCATCATGTGGCCGACCTTCACCGAGGTGTACGAGAAGGCCATCGTGCCTATGACCGAGGGCCAGCTGACGGTGCAGCAAGCCTATACCGAGGCCGAGAAGCCCATGCGTCTCTTCATGTACTCCCAGATGAGCAAGGACCCGAACAACATCAGGCTCTTCATGACGATGCGCGGCCTGCCGCAGCCCCAGACCCTGGCGGACGTTCCGACCTACATCCTCATACCGGCCTTCATCCTGAACGAGCTGACGGTGGCCTTTAAGATAGGCATCATGCTCTTCATACCCTTCATCATCATCGACATGGTGGTGGCCTCCACCCTCATGTCCATGGGTATGATCATGCTGCCGCCGGTGATGATCTCCATGCCCTTCAAGCTCATTCTCTTCGTCCTCATCGACGGCTGGGGGCTCATGACCAGGCAGATCGTCGAGTCCTTCCTGAGGTACATGCCGTGAACATAGGCGAGATCTCCCAACTGATGACTGGGGCCATCCTGCAGATCCTCCTCCTGTCGGGGCCCATACTCATCACCGCCCTGGTGGTCGGCCTCGTGGTCAGCATCCTGCAGGCCACGACGAGCATCCAGGAGCAGACCCTCACCTTCGTGCCCAAGATCGCCGCGATCATGATCGTGCTCATGCTCCTGGCCGGCTGGATGTTCGCCACCCTGGGCGAGTACACGGTCAGGCTGTTCTCCCGCATCCCGGAGATGGCGGGCTAGGCCCATGCTCGACGATTTCGTGCGTAACGCGGACCTCTTCTTCCTCATAGCGGTCCGGGTGCTCGCGCTCGTCGAGACGGCCCCGCTCCTGTCGGGCGAGGGCGTGCCCCAGCCGGCCAAGGTCGCGCTGGCCGGCTTCGCCGCGGCCGCCGTCTTCCCCTGGGTGGCCGCCGCCGGCTACGTCCAGCCCGCCGGCGCGGCCGCCTACGTCGCGGCGATCGTCGGGGAGGCGATGATAGGCATCATCATCGGCTTCTTCCTGAACGTCATCTACGCGGCCTTCACCACCGCCGGCCAGTTCTTCTCCCTGCAGATGGGCTTCGGCGCTTCCGAGACCTACGACCCCCTGGCCCAGAGCGAGATCCCCGTCGTGGGGCAGTTCCTTAACTTGATAGCCATGTTCATTTTCATCAACGTGAGCGGCTTTCAGCGCCTCTTCCTCCTGGGGGTCGAGCGTAGCTTCCGCTCGCTCAGGGCGAGCGACCTGCTCCTGAACCGGCAGGATTGGTTCTCGTACGCGGCGGGCTCCATAGGCTCGATGTTCGGCGACGCGCTCATCCTGGCCTTCCCGATCTTCGGGACCCTGCTCCTGGTGTCGGTGACCATGGGCCTCCTATCCAAGGCCGCGCCGCAGATGAACCTCCTCACCGAAGGCTTCCCCCTGGCCATCATCACCGCCTTCGCCCTCCTGGCCAGCGCCATGCCCTATATGATCGAGGCCTTCGCGGGGCTCATCGAGGTCGGCTTCGAGACCGTGGCCGGCATGATAGGGAGCCGTCGATGAGCCGGCCGGCCGCCCTTCGCCTTCGCTACGAGCCCGGCATCGACCCGAGGCTCGTCCACCTGCAGTGGTTCGCCCCGGAGGACGAGGGTAAGACCGAGGAGCCCTCGGAGTACAAGCTCCGCAAGGCGCGGGAGGAAGGCCGCGTCGCCAAGAGCCAGGACCTTACGGGCGCGATCGGTCTCCTCCTACCCGTGCTGGCGCTCGCCGTCTTCGCGCCATGGATCTTCACCGAGCTCGGCGCCATGCTGCGTTGGTTCCTGACCGTGTCGGTAGAGCTCGATCCGGTTCGCGACCGGGCGCTCATAGGCACGCAGTTCCTACGCTACTTCTCGAGCCTCGTGCTGCCCGTCGCCATCGTGGCCGTCGTGGCCGCGCTCTTCGGCAATCTCCTACAGGTGGGCTTCCTGTTCACCACCAAGCCCTTGAAGCCGGACTTCAAGAAGGTCGTGCCGCGCTTCGGGCAGTACCTGAAGAAGACCGTGTTCTCCGGCGAGGGGCTGTTCAACCTGGCCAAGAGCATCCTGAAGATAGCCATCGTCGGGGTGATCGCGTACCTCAATATCATGGCCGAGATACCCAAGCTATCGAGGCTCTTTAGCGCGACGGTATGGACCTCGACCATTTTAGTCTCGGCTACCGCCTTGCGCATCATCATCGAGGTGGCCATACTCATGCTCATCCTGGCCGTGCCCGACTACCTCTACCAGAAGAGGCAGTTCCGTAAGAGCCTCAAGATGACCAAGCAGGAAGTCAAGGAAGAGCATAAGATGTTCGAAGGCGACCCCAAGGTGAAAGGCCGCCTCCGGGAGCGCATGCGCGAGATCCTATCCAAGAATATGGCCGCCAACGTGCCCAAGGCCGACGTCGTGGTGACCAATCCGACCCACTTCGCCGTGGCTATAGAATATAACCCCCTGACTTCGGCGGTGCCGCTCGTGAGCGCCAAGGGCCAGGACGAGATCGCCCTGCGCATCAGGGCCATAGCCAAGGAGCACGGCGTGCCGGTGGTGGAGAATAAGCCCTTGGCCCGCGCGCTCTACGCCGCGGTCGAGATAGGCGACCCGGTTCCCGAGCAGTATTACCAGGCCATCGCGGCGCTCCTGGCGCAGGTGGCCAAGATCGATAAGCGCCTAGCCGAGAAGCTCTCGGCCATGAGCGCCTAGTCTATACTAGGGCGAGGACGAGCGAGGAGAGCCGATGTCCGATACCAAGCGCCTGGTGCGCGAGACCTTCTTGACGAACTTCTCCGACTACGCGGTCGCCATAGGCGCGGTATCGGTGATCTTGATGATCATCATCCCGGTGCCGGCGGTCCTGCTCGACGCGCTCATGTCCATGAACTTGGCCTTAAGCATCCTCATCATCCTCATCGTGCTCTATACCAGGAAGGCTATCGAGTTCTCGATCTTCCCGACTATGCTCCTCGTGACCACGATCTTCGGCCTGGCCTTGAACATCAGCTCGACCCGGCTCATCCTGACCAAGGGCGCCCGCTTCGACGGGCGCATCGTCCGGGCCTTCTCCAGCTTCGTCGTCGGCGCCTCGGGCACCGAGGGCCTCGTGGTGGGCTTCATCATCTTCGTCGTGATCATCGCCGTGCAGGCCATCGTCATCACCAAGGGCGCCACGCGCATCGCCGAGGTGGCCGCGCGCTTCACCTTGGACGGCCTGCCGGTCAAGCAGATGGCCATCGAGAGCGAATACAGCTCCGGGGCCATAGGCGAGGAGGAGGCCAAGAAGCGCAAGGAGGAGGTCCAGCGCGAGGTCGACTTCTTCGGCCAGATGGACGGCGCCAGCAAATTCGTCTCGGGCAACGTGACGGTCGGCATCTTCATCAGCGTGGTCAACCTGATAGGCGGCTTCGTCGTCGGCATGGTCATCCATGCCGAGCCCTTCCAGACCGCGCTCACGACCTATACGGCCCTGACCATAGGCGACGGCCTGGTGTCCCAGCTCCCGGCCCTCCTCGTATCCACGGCCACCGGCATCATCGTCACGAGGGCCAATAGCCAGGGCACCTTCGGCAGGGAGGTGACGGCCCAGTTTACCCAGAACGCGCGCATCTACTGGGTCGGAGCCGGCGTGCTCGGGGCCTTGGCCCTGCTCCCCGGCTTCCCCTGGTACGTGCTCGTGCCCATGGCGGCCGCCATGGCCTTCCTGGCCTGGCGCCTTTCGAAGGCCCAGCTATTAGAGGCCGATAAGGCGCGCGCCAAGGCGGGGGAGGGCGGCGCCAAGAAGGCCGAGGGCGCCCATGAGCTGTCCCCGGTGGTGCCGCTCGACCCCATAAGCCTGGAGCTGGGCTACGGCCTCATACCGCTGGTCGATAAGGACAAGGGCGCGGAGCTCCTGGAGCGCGTCACCCGCATACGCAAGGAGAGCGCCCTGGACATGGGGCTCGTCGTGCCGCGCATACGGATCATCGACAATATGCACCTGGAGCCCTCGGAGTACTGCTTTAAGATACGCGGGGTCGAGGTCGGCCGCGGCGTCATACGCCTGGGCTACTACTTGGCCATCAACCCCGGCGGCGTCTCCGAGGAGGTGCAGGGCGAGAAGGCCAAGGATCCGGCCTTCGGCCTCCCGGCCGTTTGGATAGCCGAAGCCTCGCGCGACAAGGCGGAGCGCGCCGGCTATACGGTGGTCGACGCGCCGAGCATCGTCGCCACCCACCTGACCGAGATCATCAAGCGCTACGCCGCCGACATCTTAGGGCGTCAGGAGATCCAGTCCATGCTCGAGGCGCTGCGCAAGGATTATCCGGCGGTCACCGACGAGGTCCAGAAGCAGCTCTCGCTGGGCGAGATCCAGAAGGTGCTGCAGGGCCTGTTGCGGGAGCAGGTCTCTATCCGCAACCTCGTTGCTATCCTGGAGACCCTGGCGGATTACGCCGGCGTCACCAAGGACGTGGGCTTCCTCGTGGAGAAGACGAGGCAGGCTTTGGGGCGCCAGATCTGCCTACAGTACGCCGACCAGGAGAAGCTCCTGCGCGCGCTGACCATAGAGCCTTCGCTCGAGCAGAAGATCATCGACAGCCGCGTCGACGGCCGGACCGGCGCCATCGCCGCCTTGGAGCCGGCGCTCCAGCGCCAGTGGATCAAGGCCCTGACCCTCGCCGTAAGCGCCGTGCAGAAGCAGGGCATCTTCCCGCTCATCCTGTGCTCCGAGGCCGCGCGCGCCTTGGTGAAATCCAGCACCGAGCGCGAGATACCCGACCTCGTCGTGCTGTCCGTGCCTGAAATTGCGTCCGACGTCCAGGTGGAGGCCGTCGGCGAGATCAAGATAGAAGGATAGCCCATGCAATACCTCGTCGAGCAAGCGTCCACCCATCGCGAAGCCTTGGAGCGCATCCGAGCGCGCTACGGCGACGCGGCCCAGGTCCTGGCGCAGCGCACGGTGCGCTCGGGCGGCTTCATGGGCCTCTTCGCCCGCGACGCCGTGGAGATCACCTATATCGTCCGCGACGACGGCCTTAAGGAGTCGGAGAAGAAGCGCATCGACGTCGAAGAAGATAAACGGCGCCTCATGGAGCGCATCAGCCAGGAGAGGGCCCTCCAGGAGGTCCTGCACGAGGTGCGCGAGCTCAAGGAGATCGTCTCGGAGACCGGCGGCCGTCCGGGCCAGGCCGAGCAGGATCACCCGAGCCTCGCGGAGCTCGCCGAGCTCCTAGAGCGCAACGAGTTCTCCCCCGCGTACCGGGAGCGCATCCTGGCGCGCGCCCGCGCCGAATTCTCCTTAGGCGAGCTCGACGATTTCGACGCGGTGCAGGATAGGGTGCTCGAGTGGATAGGCGACGGCGTCAAGTTGGCCGACGAGCCGGGCCGCGGCAGGCCGCGCGTGGTGGTGCTCGTCGGGCCCACGGGGGTCGGCAAGACCACGACCATCGCTAAGCTGGCGGCCATCCACAAGCTCGGCTTGGCGGGGCTCCAGCCACAGGACGTGCGTATGATCACCATCGACACCTTCCGCATCGGCGCCCAGCAGCAGATCGAGAAGTACGCGGAGATCATGCGCCTGCCGGTCTCGGCCGTGGAGACCGCCGAGGACCTGCGCGCCACCATCGCTATGCACCGCGATACCGACCTCATCTTGGTGGACACCATCGGCAAAAGCCCGCGCGACGCGGTTCGCCTGGCCGAGATGCAGCAGATACTGGAAGCCTGCGGGCCTTCGGCCGAGGTGTACCTGGCGGTTTCGGCGACCACCAAGACCCAGGATATGGCCGACGTCTTTAGGCAGTTCGAGCCCTTCCGCTACCGCGCCGTCGTGATCACCAAGATCGACGAGACGGGGCGCTTAGGCAACGTGCTCTCGGCTTTAGCGGATAAAGACAAGCCGGCGGCGTGGATGACCGACGGGCAGCGGGTTCCCATGGATATCGAACGGGCGCATCCGCTCCGTTTCCTCATAAATCTCGAAGGTTTTAGGCCGAATCGACCGAAACTAGAAGAGAGATACGGGGCGCCGCCCGACAGGGCCAAAGCCTAACGGAGCGTACGACATGGAAGACCAAGCGCAGAAGCTCAGGGAACTGATGAAGGCTAAGCCGCAGGCGGGCCAAGGCCCCACTAAGAAGACCCGCGTCATCGCGGTGGCCAGCGGCAAGGGCGGCGTCGGTAAAACGAACCTCTCGGTCAACTTAGCCATCGCGTATGCCCGCTTGGGCAAGCGCGTCGTGGTGATGGACGCCGACTTAGGTTTGGCGAACGTGAATATCATGCTGAACATGATACCTAAGTACAATCTGTATCATGTAATACGTAAGCAGAAGTCCATGCGAGAGATTATCCTGGATACCGAGTACGGCATCCAGATCCTGGCCGGGGCCTCAGGCTTCTCTAAGATCGCCAACCTGAGCGATGAGGAGCGTCAGAACTTCATAACCGAGCTCTATTCTCTGTCGAGCGCCGATATCATCATCATCGATACGAGCGCCGGCGTCTCCAGCAACGTGCTGTCCTTCGTGGCCGCCGCCGACGACGCGATCATCGTGACGACCCCCGAGCCCACCGCCATCACCGACGCCTACGGCATCATTAAAATCATCGCCACCGAGGTAGAGAACCTCAACATAGGCTTAAAGCTCGTCGTAAACCGCGTTAAGAACGTGACCGAGGGCCGCAAGGTCGCCGAACGCATCATCAATATCTCGGGCCAGTTCCTCAACCTCAAGGTCGAGTACTTAGGCTGCATCTACGAGGATCCTATCGTGCCGAGCTCGGTGCTCAGGCAGCGCCCCTTCATCGTCCAGGATCCTAAGTCCAAGGCGGCCATTTCGGTCCAGCACTTGGTGAGCCGCATCGAGAAGACCGAGTTCAAGGACGACCACGGCATCGGGCGCCTCATCCGTAAGCTCTTCGGTAAAGAAGCCTAAGGCCCGACCGCCGGCGATCCGGCTTCGCCGCCTGGCGCGACCCTCCGCCGTCGATGAGCTAAATCCTTACCCAAGCTTGACGAGTCGAGCTCTTATGCCTTACTCTTCCATGCTATGGGGGGGATAGGATCGGCGGATCCCGGCGTTCGCGCGTCCATAGCGGCGGGCGCGTCGGCGTTCGGCCTCTCGATAGTCGTCGCGCTTTTCTCACGCATACCCTTCGGCACGATGCTGCTCAGGGCCCTGGCCCTCGGCATAGGCTTCGCGCTGGCCGCCTACGGGGTCGTCGCCCTGCTTAAGCGCTTTCTCCCCGAATTATTCGAAGGCTATGTCCCCGCGCCGGCCTCGGACGAGCCCGGCGGCCGGGTTAATATCGTCCTGCCCGAGGGCGACGCGTACGAGGGCCGGGCGGCCATGCGTCCCGTCGACGACGTCGAGCAGCTCGACGAGAGCCAGATTCGCGACGACGGCTTCGCCGCGCAGGCCGGCGTCCCGCCGGCGGCGACCGCGTCGGCGGGCGCCGGGTACGACGGAGCCGGCTCGGCCGTCCATCCGATCCCTGCGGAGCCGTCCGCCCTTTCGGCGGGCGATGCCGAGCTCGAGTCGCTCCGCGAGGAGGTCAAGGCCATACGCGACGAGGATCTCGTCCCCGCCCAGGCCGCGCCGAGGCCGGCTGCGCCCGGCGGCCCCCGCCCCTCGGTGGGCGTGGACGAGCTGGACGTGCTCCCCGACCTCGATAGCCTTTCGGACTCGTTCATAGCCCCGATCGGGGACGCCCAGGACGAGGAAGGCTTCGCCGGCCGCCCGAGCCCCTCGGGAGGGGGCGGCGGAGGAGGCGACGCCGGGGACGCCGCCGTTATGGCCAAGGCCATCCAGACCATACTGCGTAGAGATCAGAAAGGGTAGCTATAGATGAATAACCCCCTGCTCGAGCGGCATAGCGAAGAGGAACTGTGGGCGGCATATAAGAAAAACCGCGATCCGGTCATCCGAGAATCGTTCATTAAGCAATACGCGCCCCTCGTAAAGTACGTCGCGGGCAAGGTGGCGGCCAACATGCCGCAGTCGGTCGAATTCGACGATCTCGTTGGCTTCGGGGTCTTCGGGCTCATCGACGCCATCGACAAGTTCGACCCCGAGAAGAACGTGAAATTCAAGACCTACGCCGTGACGCGCATCCGCGGCGCCATCTTCGACGAGCTGCGGAGCATCGACTGGGTGCCCCGCTCGGTGAGGCAGAAGTCCAGGGAGATCGAGGACGCCATCATGCAGGTCGAGGCTAAGCTCGGGCGCCCGGCCTCGGACGCCGAGGTCGCCGCGTCCATGGGCATCTCCGACGACGAATTCTCCAAGGCTATGCTGAAGGTCTCGGGGACGGCGATCATGTCGCTCTCCGACGTCTGGTATTCGGCCGACGAGAGCGAGAAGATCACGGTGGCCGATAGCATAGAGAGCCCGGGCAGCCTGAACCCCGACGCGGTCATCGAGCGCGAGGAGATCAAGCGCGTCATCGTCGAATCGATCCAGGAGCTCCCCGACAAGGAGAAGAAGGTGCTCGTGCTGTATTACTACGAGGACCTGACCCTGAAGGAGATCGGTAAGGTCCTGGAAGTCACCGAGTCGCGGGTCAGCCAGCTTCATACCAAGGCCATCTTGCGCCTACGGGCCAAGTTGACCAATTACCGGAAGGGCATAGTCTAAGATGGCGGCGCGCATAGGCTTGGACGCCGTACGGGAGCTCATGCGCCGCTACCTTGACGAGGACGGGGAGAAGCGCTCGGTGGACGCCGAGGGCCCGAGCCTGGAAGACGCCCTGCATAGCGCCTCGGTGCAGCTCGATTGCTCCGTAGCCAGGCTCGAATACGAGCTCATCGAGAAAGGCAACCCCGGCGTCATGGGCGTGGGGCGCAAGCCTTGGAAGATCCGCGCGTATGAAGGTTCGGCGAAGAAGAAGCTCGAGACCACGGTCGAGGGAGCCTTCGACATCGGCATCGATATGCCGACCGACGTCCACGCCGTGCAAGCGGATAAGGACGGCGGCGTACACGTGCGCCTGGCGCCGGACGGAGCCCTCCTCAAGGTCTATCCGCCCCAAGGCAAGGGTCGCAAGGCCCAAGAGCGCCAGGCCGTGGACAAGCTGCACGCGCGGGCCGTGCACGACTTCGACGAGGAGCTCGTACGCCGTACGGTCAAGGAGGCCGCCGGCATATGGGTGCCGGTCGGCAACTTCATCCACAACCCGGCGGCGGACGCCCTGCTCACCGTGGATATAGGCGCCCAGGATATGGAGGCTTCGGTCATCCTGACCCCGCCCCAGGCCGGCGGCTGCGACTTGTCGTACGATATCATCATGGCCTATCTGCGCAATAACAAGGTTATCTTCGGCGTCCTCGAGGAGGCCGTCCAGGGCTTGGAGGACGAGCCGGCCTTCAAGACGCCCGTCCTGGTAGCCCGCGGGCAGCGTCCGGTCAACGGCGAGGACGCCCGCATGCAGTACCTCTTCGAGACCGACCGCTCCAAGCTGCACCTGGAGGAGAAGAACGGCCGCATCGACTACAAGGAGCTGCACCTGGTGCAGAACGTGGTGGAGGGCCAGGTGCTGGCTAAGAAGGTACCGGCCAAGCAGGGCGTAGCCGGGCGTACCGTCACCGGCAAGGTCCTGCCCGCGCGAAACGGCAAAGACCTGGCCTTGCCCCTAGGCAAGAACGTGCACGCCGGCGACGACGGCCTCACCATCATCGCCGACGTCAACGGCGAGGCCACCTTCATAGGCGGCAAGATCAACGTCGAGACCGTCTACAGCATCAACGGCGACGTCGACCTCAAGTCCGGCAACCAGTTCTTCCTCGGCACCATCATCGTCAACGGCTCGGTGCAGGACGGCTTCTCGGTCAAGGCCACCGGCAATATCGAGATACGCGGCAACGTCGGCAAGGCCGAGCTCTCGGCCGAGGGCGACATCATCATCCATCAGGGCGTCGCCGGGAAGGGCGCCGGCACCATCACGGCAGGCAAGAACGTCTGGGCCAAATTCATAGAGAACGCCATCGTGGTCGCCGGCGAGAACGTCATCGTGACGCAGAGCGTCATCAATTCGGACGTCACCGCGGATAAGCGCATCGTATGCTCCGGCGGCAAGCACGCCGCCATCGTAGGCGGCCGCTACCGGGCCTGCGAGGAGATCAACGCCAAGACCATAGGCAGCGCCGCCGGCGGCGCGGAGACCATCTTGGAGGTCGGCAGCGACCCCAAGAGCAAGGCCAGGCAGGACGAGCTGGACGCCAAGCTCAAGCTGGTCGACCGGCAGATCGACGAGCTCGATAAGAACATAGGCACCCTGCAGGAGATGAAGAAGCAGCGCAAGGTCCTCGCCGAGGACAAGGAGGCGGTGCTCGCCGAGCTCCTCCATAAGCGCGACGAGGCGGCCGGTGAGGCCGCCGCCCTTAAGGCTGAGTACGACGGCATCCAGAACTACTTGAACAACCTCAAGGTCAAGGGCAAGGTGAGCGTGTCCGGCCGGATCTACCCCGGCGCCAAGATCGTCATCCGGGACGTGACCGAGCCGATCAAGAACGAGTACAAGGCCCTGACCTTCTATCTTGAGAACATGATGATCAAGACGACCAAGTACGAGGAAGTCGACGACGAGGCCATCAGGAGGGGGCCGCCCGATGCCCATTAAGCCGATAGACCTCCAAACCCTCTTCCTCCAGATGGACCGCGTCGCCAAGCAGCAGACGGTCGAGAAGGAGGGCGCCGCCCTCCAACAGGCCCTGCACGGCGCCGCCGTACAGAAGAAGGTCGACGAGTCGGCGCGCTCGGTCAAGCCCGTAACCGACGACCAGAAGGGCGCCGAGGCCGTGCGCGAGAAGGAAGAAGGAGAGGCCGGCGCCGAACGCCGCGAGGGCAAGCGCCGAGAGGCCGAGGAAGATGACGCGCCGGGCGCCGAGACGGTCAAGGACCCCGCCTTGGGCGGGCACGTCGATATATCGGGTTGAGCTATGGACGCCTTACCCTACCTCCTAGCCGCGCAGGCCTTGATAGCCGCCGTTACGATACTCTGGGTACGCCGTTACCTTAAGCGCCTGGCCGACGAGGACGGCGCCGTCGCGGCCGCCAGGCGAGACGTAGCCGCCCTGATCGCCGAGCTCGACGCCACGACCGATAGGAACCTCACCATCGTCGAGGACAAGCTGGGCGAGCTCAAGGCCGCCCTGGCGGAGACCGATAAGCGCCTGGCCCTGCTGTCGCGCGAGCGCCCCGCCCAGGCGGGCGGCATGACGGCGCGCGCGGCGACCGGACCGGCGGATGAACCGTCCGGCTATGCGCCGCAGCCGCGCCGCGCCGCGCCGGTCGCCTACGATCGGCGCGGCCTCCCGAGCGACGAGTTCGCGTTCTCAGCCGCCGTCCCGGGGGCCGATGCGAAGCCCGGCGCCGCGGCGAAGCCCGCGGCCGGCGCCTATGACGGCCCGCCGCCTGACGGGATTCCCTCAGAACGGCGAGAGGCGGGATCCCCGGGGCGGGACGGCGTTCCCTTCGTCAAGCTGTCCCAGCGGCAGTTCGAGGCCGAGGAGAGCTTCCCCGATCGCGTCATCCGGCTCTACCGGAAGGGTTTGTCGGCCGACGCTATAGCGGCGAACCTGGGGGCGCACCGATCCGAGGTCGAGATAGCCATAGCGATGGAGGAGAGCCGCTCGGGCTCGGGCGGGCTATGATGAAGGCGGTCGGCATCGACTTCGGCACCACGAACAGCCTCGTCGCCTGGATGGACGGCGACGCGCCGCTCATCATTCCGAACGAACGCGGCGACAGGCATACGCCGTCCGTCGTGGCGCTCGACTCCGGCGGCCGCTTCCTCGTGGGCGAATCGGCCAGGAACCAGGCGCTGGCGGATCCGTCCAAGGCGCTCGCCGGCGTCAAGCGTCTCTTAGGCAAGGGCGGCCGGCCCGTCCTCGGCGGAACGGCCTACGACGCCGAGGAGCTCGCGGCCGCCGTCTTCTCGAAGCTGAGGCGCGACGCGCAGGCCTTCCTCGGGGTCGACGAGCTACAGGCGGTGGTAACCGTGCCGGCGCGCTTCTCCGACCCCCAGCGACGGGCCGTCCGCGAGGCTGCGCGACGCGCAGGCATACGGGTCCGCCGCGTCATGAACGAGCCGACGGCCGCGGCCTTGGCCAGGGCTTGGCTCCTAGCGTCGGCCGGGCCGGAGCGGGCCGGCGGCGGCGATGCCGCGGCGCCGGATCCGAGCGCCGGCGATGACCGGCTCATACTCGTCTACGATTTCGGCGGCGGCACCTTCGACGCGACCGCCCTGCGTAGCCGCGGCTCGTCATGCCGCGTGCTGGCCTCCGAGGGGGACGACGGCTTGGGCGGCATGGACCTGGACGCCGCGCTGTACCGCGAGACGGCCGGCCGCTTCGAGTCCGATTTCGGGATAAAGCCCGACGACGACCCCTACCTGGCGCGCATGCTCCTGGACCTCTGCGAGAAGGCCAAGATAGAGCTCTCGTCCCGCGAGGAGGCCGTCGTCGCCGTGCCCTTCCTCCGGGGCCCGGGCGGGGTCCTGCATCCGAGCGTGACGATCGGCCGCGCCCGCTTCGAGGAGCTCGCCAGGCCGTTCATCGAGCGCAGCCTCGAGCTTACCCGACGGGTCCTGGCCGCGGCGGGCGCCGAACGGGCCGACGCGCTCGTGCTCTCGGGCGGTAGCTCCAGGATACCGCTCGTCGCCGGCATGGTCGCCGAGCTCTGCGGCAGGGCGCCGGACCCCCGCGTCAACCCCGAGGAGTTGGTGGCGCTCGGCGCCGCGGTAGAGGCGGCTCGTCTAGAAGGCCGCTTACCCCGCTCGGTGGCGGGCTTCGAGTTTACCGACCTCTGCTCGAGGAGCTTCGGGCTCGAGATAGACGGCGGCGGCTTCATCCCGCTCATCAAGAAGGGAGAGCCCCTCCCCGCCCTCGGCCAGCGCGTCTTCACGACGGTCGAGGATTACCAGAAGTCGGTCGAGATGCACGTCATGCAATACGACGGGGGCGAAGCCTCCGGCCCGGGCCTAGCCGCCGCGCCGGACGCCGAGCCCGTATCGGTCGGGCGTTTCCTCCTCCCCGGCATCCGGGCGGCCAGGCGCGGCGAGCCGCGTATCCTGGTCGAATTCTCCCTCGACGAGGGCGACCTCCTCCTCGTCGGCGCCAAGGACCTCGATACCGGGGCGGAGCAGTCGGTCAGGTTCTTCGAAGGCCGCGACGAGCTCCTTTCGCCCGCGGACCGGGCCCTGTCGCTAGCGGCGCGCGCCAAGCGCGAGGCCGAAGCGGCCAAGCTCGACGGTCTCCTCTCCGCCGAGCTCGAGGAGCTTTCGTCCATGGCTACGGAAGCGGCGCGGGCGGCCGATAATGAGAAGGCGGGGCGCTGCGCCACCCTCCTCGAGGGGCTCTTGGCGGAGATAGCGGCCCGCCCGCCCCGGAGGTCATGACCATGAACGACAGGAGCCCGTACGTCGCGCTCGGCCTGGAGCCCGGCGTCCCCTCCCAGGAGATCAAGCGCGCGTACCGCAATCTGAGCATGCGCTTCCATCCCGACACGTCCCGCGACCCGCGCACGGCCGGGCGCTTCGCCAGGATCAACCGCGCGTATAAGTTCATCTCGGCCATGCCGCTACCCGAGCGGCCGGTCGCGGCCCTCCGGCCGCTGCCCGCCTCGGATCCCGAGGACCTCTTCGAGCTCGGCCGCATCCTGGGGGAGGGGCGGGCCGCCGAGGACCGGGCTCGGGCCGCCCGATACCTGGGGCTTTCGGGCAAGCGGAGCGCCTGGGTGTTCCTCCGCAAGGGGCTCTACGACCCCGACCCCTCGGTGGCCGGGGCCTGCGTACGGGCCGCCGCGGCCTTGGGCCTGGCCCAGGGCGCCGCCGAGCTGGCGAGCGCCTACCTACGGCAGGGGCCCGCCCTGAGGGACGCGGTATTGGAGGCTGCGCGCGCCACCGGCGACGCCATCTTCCTCCCGGCGCTCGAGGCCGCCGCGGCGGACGAGGATCCCCTGCGGCGCCTGGCCGCCCGGGAGCTGCGCTCGCGCATAGAGGCCGCGAACGCCTCGCACTCCTAGCCGTCGAGCCGTCGGGGGGCCATCGCCCTCGGGGCTAGTCCCCCGAATCCGGCTCCAGCGCGTATTCCTGGATCTTCTGGTACAGCGTCTTGCGGCCTATGCCCAGGGTCTCGGCGGTACGGCTCTTGTTGCCGCCGCAGGCCGCCAGGGTATCCCGGATGAGCGCCCTCTCGGCGTCCGCCAAGGACGAGCCTATCGGGATACGCACGACGCTCTCCTCCGCGCTCTTGCGTATGCCCGGCGGCAGGTCGTCCAAACCGACCAAGGGCCCGGAGGCCATTACGACCGCGCTCTCGATGCAGTTGCGTAGCTCGCGGACGTTGCCCGGCCAGGGGTAGGCGTAGAGCGCGGCGCGCGCCTTGGGGTCGAAGCCGTCCAGGCCCTTGCCGTTATCCTCGGCGAACTCCCGGAGGAAGGCGGCGGCCAAGAGGGGGATGTCATCCTTGCGCTCCCTAAGGGGCGGCACGTGTATATTTACGACGTTCAGGCGGTAGTAGAGGTCCTCGCGGAAGCTCCCCTTCTGGATCTCCTCCTTAAGGTCGCGGTTGGTCGCCGCGATGACGCGTACGTCGACCTCCAGGCTCTCCTCGCCGCCGACGCGCTCGAAGCGCTTCTCCTGCAGCACGCGCAGGATCTTGATCTGGACGTTCTGGTTGATCTCGCCGATCTCGTCCAGGAAGAGCGTGCCCTCGTGGGCCAGCTCGAAGCGGCCCTTCTTGCGCGCCTGGGCGCCGGTGAAGCTGCCCTTCTCGTGGCCGAAGAGCTCGCTTTCAAGGAGCGACTCGGCCAGGGCGGCGCAGTGCACCTTGACGAAGGGCTTGTCGGCGCGCGGCGAGAGGTTATGCAGGGCGTCGGCCACGAGCTCCTTGCCCACGCCGCTCTCGCCGGTGATGAGCACGCTGGCCTTGGTCGGCGCCACCTTGCGCACCAGCTCGAAGATGCGGCTGATGGCCGGGCTCCTGCCGACGATGCTGGAGGCGCGCCTCTGGCGCTCCACCTCCTCGGCCAGCTCCTCGTTGCGCCTGGCCAGCTCGCGCCGCTCCAGGGCCCGCTTCACGAGCAGCGAGAGGTGGTCCAGGTTTACGGGCTTAGTTATGAAATCATACGCGCCGTTACGCATCGCGTCGACGGCGTCCTCGACCGTGCCGTGCCCGGTGAGGACGATGACCGGCACCGAGGGGTAGCGCGAGCCGACCTGACGGAGGAGCTCGCCCCCCGACATGGCCGGCATGCGCAGGTCGGTGATGACGAGGTCGACCTCGCCGGCCTCCACCGCGGCGAAGCCCTCGCGGCCGTCGGCGGCTGTCTTGAGCTCGTAGCCCTCCATGCGTAGGTATTCGGCCAGCCCCTCGCGTATGTTCTTCTCGTCGTCTACGACCAGTATCGTGAATTTCATGATCCACCCTCCGGGCCGGGTGCGTCGCCCGACGCGTCGCCCGACGATATCTGCTTCCTCTCGCCCTGGGGTATGGGAAGGCTGATGGTGAAGATCGAGCCCTGCCCGGGCTTGGAGCGCACGGCCATATCGCCGCCGTGCTCTTTGACGACCTTGTACGCGATGGTCAGGCCCAAGCCGGTGCCGTTCTCCTTCGTGGTGTAGTAGGGTTCGAAGATCTTGCCGAGCTTCTCCTCGGGGATGCCTACGCCGCTGTCCTTGACGACGATGCGCAGCTCGTCGCCGACCCGCTCGGTGGAGAGCGAGAGCGTGCCGCCCTCGGGCATGGCCGCCAGGGCGTTTTTTACCAAGTTCAAGAGCGCCTGTTTTAGGTAGCGCTTGTCGATAGGGATGGGCTTCAGCCCCTCGGCGTAGCGTTCGTCGAGCTCGACGCCGCCGGAGCGCGCCTCCTCGCGGACGAAATCGGCCAGCTCATGCACGAGGGCGTTGGGGTCGTCGTTGATGGGCACGATATCCATGGGGCGCACGGCGAAGAGGAAGTCGACGACGATGCGGTTCAGCCGGTCGATCTCCTCGTTCACCACCTCGAGGTAGCGCAGCACGGCCTCGTCCGGCTCGGGCCCCAGGGCCTTTCGTACCAGTTGGACGTGGATGCTCAGGGAGCCCAGGGGGTTCTTGATCTCGTGCGCCACGCCGGCGGCGAGGGTCGTGAGTGACGCCAGGCTCTCGGCCCGCCGCAGCCTCGCCTCGCGCGAGCGCTTGTCCGTGGTCTCTTCGATATGGACGAGGGTGCCGTGGATACGGCCCTCCTTGACCAAGGGGGTGACGCTCACGGCGACGATGAGGGTGCGATCCGAGCGCTCGAGGGAGAACTCCCGGTCTAGGACGCTCTCCTCGGCCGAGAGGCAGCGGTGGAAGAACGCGGCGAGCTCCTCGTCGCGTACGCCCACCCAGAGCGGCGCCTCGAACAGCTCCGCCTGCGACAGCGGCACGAGGCGCTCGGCCGCCTTATTGATGAGTATGGGGACGTGGTTCACGCCGCAGACGACGATGCCGTCCAGCATAGAGTCGAGTACGGTCTCCAGGCGGTCGTTCTCGTCGGCGAGCACCCGTATGAGGCCGCGTATCGACTCCTCGTTCATTCGCGAGACGCGGTCGAGCGCCCGCTCGAGGAACTTCCTCATGGGTTTCTCCCGAGATAGCCGCCCGCCCGCGCCGCCGCCATCCTTTGGAAATCCGCGGCGAAGCGCTCGGCCAGGGCGACCGGAGCCAGGTTGTACGACGAATAGCGCAGGAGCGCGTCGCGAGCCAGGGTGGCGGCCAGCTCTCCCGTCCGAAGCTCGGCCTCCCCGGCGTTCGGAGCCCGGCAGAGCGAGGCGAAGGCGGCGACCGTCTCCTCCAAGAAGGAGGGGAACGACCAAGCCCAGGCCTCGTCGGAGGCGCCGAAGTTGGCGCTGGCGGCCGCCGCCGCGGCGATCGTTTCATAGGGCGAGGCCGCCTTCGACTCGGCGGCCAGGGCGGCCAGCGGACTCGGAGCCTCGGGCGCGCCGAGCGCCAGTCCGCCGGCGGACCAGGCTTCTGTAGCGGCTTCGGCCAAGGCGGCCGCGAAGGCCCTGCCCAGTCCCGCTACGCGCGCGCCCGAGCCCTCGGCCTGATAGCGCGAGAAGAAGGCTTCGAGGCTCGCCGGCCGCGGCGCGGCATCCGCAGCCTCATCGGGCCTCAGCTTGAATATGCGCTCCAAGATAAGGCCCTGCGCGGCCGGCGGCCTCTGAACGAAACGGTAGGGACGCACGCGGGAGAGTATCGTCGGTATGAGGGCCTGCTTGCGCGAGCTCGTGAGGACGAAGCGGGCGAAGGCCGGCGGCTCCTCGAGAATCTTAAGGAGGGCGTTCCTCGACGCGTCGAGCATGCGATCGGCGTGCTCGATGATGACCAGCTTAGAATCGCCGAGCGGCGTCTGCCTCGCCCAGCGCTCGACGGCCCGCACCTGGAACACCGGCGTCGCGTCGGGCAAAAGATCATGGAGCTTATAGGCGCTCGGTAAGAGCTTTTCCGCTTCTTTGGCGGCCTCGGCGTCACCCAGCCCTCCCGGGAGGCAGGCGTCGCTGGCTTCCAGGGCGGAGCGGAGGAGGGGCAAGGCCTTGGCCAGCTTGCCCTCCTCGCCGGCGTAGAGCGCCTGGTCGAAACGACGCGTTAGCTTGCGGACCGCGCGCGTGAAGAAATAACGCGACGGTAGGCCCGGCGCCCGCTTTAAAAGCTCGGCTCCGGCCGCGAGCTCGCGTCGCAGCTCCTTCGGGCCAAGGATGAGCGCGTCGGGGTGGGCCAGGATGCGATGGCGGGAGCAATGCTCGCACTCGCAGTTCCACCGGGCGCCCCGGGCGCACGAGAGGGCGCGGCCGAGCTCTAGGGCCGCGCTGGCCTTGGCCGACAGGGCCGGCCCCTCGAAGAGCATGGCCGGCGGCAGGCGCCCCTGCGACAGGTCTCGCTCCAGGCGCTCGCTCGCCTCGCCTTGGCCGAGTATGTTCTCGAACATCAGACCCCTTCGGCCGCGGCGGCGCCGAGGGCGGCGGCCGCGGGCAGGTAGTCGGCTATGAGCGGAAGGAGGATACGCGCCAAGAGGCTGCCGGACAGGAGGGCGTCCAGCTCGAGGACCGGCTGATAGCTTAGGATCAGGATGACGAGCGCCGAGAGGACCAGCCCCTCGACGAGGCCGAAAGCGAAGCCCAGGACGCGATCCAAAGCCTGGAGTTCGAGCTGCTCGAGCACGCTGCGTAACGACCCTTCGACGATCTTGACGACGATGAAGACCGCGGCGAAGGCCACGAGGAAGCCGGCGACCGGCGAGAAGCCCCCGAGGCCGAAGCGCTCGCCCAGCCACGCCCCCAGGGGAGCGTGGAAGAGCACGCCGGCGAGGACCCCGCCGACCAAGGCGGCGGCGGAGAGCACCTCGCTAATGATGCCGCGGAAGAAGCAGCGCAGCCCCAGGACGCCGGTGACGGCGAGGAGCACGTAATCGAGGGCGTTCATCGGCTAGCCTCCCGGGCGCGCGCGGCGTCGGCGACCATAGCGGCGATCGCGGCGGCTGCGCCGGTCTTGGCGACGCCCGCCGCCGCCTTCGCCATGGCGGCGCGGCTGGACGGGTCGGCGGCCAAGCCCTCCACTGCCGCGGCCAAGGCCTCCGCCGTCGCGTCCCCGCCGGCTAGGACCAGGGCCCCGCCGGCGGCCTTGAGCTTCATCGCGTTCTCTACCTGATCGCCGCGGCTACCCTGCTCGAGCGGCACGAGTACCATGGGCTTGCCGGCGGCCGTGGCCTCCCAGAGCGTATTGGCCCCGGCCCGGCCTACCACCAGGTCGGCGGCGGCGTAAAGCTCGGCTATGTTGCCGTGGGCGAATTCAAAGGCATGGTAGCGCGGGCCGCGGGGCTCGGCCGGCAGCTTGCCGGCCCCGGTCTGATGGGCGACCGCCGCCGTCTTTATAAGGCGCGGCAGGGCGGCCGCGACGAGCTCGTTCACCTGACCGGCCCCTTGGCTACCGCCCAAGACTAGGACGACGAAATCATCGTCGCCGAAGCCCAGCCAGGCGCGGCCCGCGGCCCTGGCCGCGGCGGCGGCGGCGCCGCCTCGCCCGATGGCCTCGAAGGTTTCGCGTACGGGGTTGCCCGTCACGACGGCTTTGGCCCTGAGCTCGGGGCTTAGGAATCCAAGGCTCGCCTCCCAGCTCAGGTAAGCCGCGGCCGCCCTGCGTATCGTGATGCGCGTGGCCAGGCCCGGGGACAGGTCGCATTCGTGCACCGCATAGGGTAGGCCAAGGGATGCGGCGGCCAGGCAGGGCGCGACGCTCACGTAGCCGCCTTTGGAGAAGAGGTAGAGCGGTGAAAGCTCCCTGAGGAGGCGCCGAGCGGCGAAGAAACCGGCCGCCACTCTGAAGGCGTCGGCGACGTTCTCAAGCGAAAGCGAGCGCCTGAGCTTACCGGAGGGTAGGGCGAAGAATTCTACCCCGGCGTCCTCGACGGCCTTGCGTTCCAACTCCTTGCCCGAGCCCAGCCATACTATACGGCCGTCCCAGTTACGCCTGAGCTCCTCGATGACGGCGAGGCCCGGATAGACGTGGCCGCCGGTACCCCCGCCGGTAAACGCGATGCACGGCGCCTTCGGGCTCACAGCGCCCCCAGGATCCGCGCGAACTCGGCCAAGGCGGGATCGGACGGCCCTCTCGCGGCCAGGACTTGCTTGGTGAGCACCTTACCCAGCTGAACGCCTTCCTGGTCGAAGGAGTTCAGGTTCCAGGCGAAGCCTTGGAACATCACCTTGTTTTCATAGTGCGCCAAAAGCGCCCCGAGGGAACGCGGGTCGAGCTCGTCGGCTACGAGCAGGGTCGAGGGCCTGCCGCCGGGAAAGCTCTTGTTGGGATTCTCGTCTCGCTTACCCTGCGCGAAGGCGACGATCTGCGCCGCGAGGTTGGCGTTCAGCTTGCGCCGGGCGGTCGAGCCCTCGAATTCAGGGTCGAAGGCGCTCTGGTTCTTGCGGAAGGCGATGAATTGCAGGGGGATCACGTCCGTACCCTGGTGCAGGAGCTGGTAGAACGAATGCTGGCCGTTGGTGCCCGGTTCGCCGAAGACCGCGGGGCCGGTCGCCAGCTCGCTCATCGTCCCGTCGCGCCGCAGGGCCTTACCGTTCGATTCCATATCCAGCTGCTGCAGGTGGGCGGGGAAGCGCGACAAGGCCTGCGCGTAGGGGAGCACCGCGGTAGACGGGCGGCCGAGGGCGTTCCGCTCGTAGACGCCGATGAGCGCGTCGGTGAGGGCGGCGTTGGCCGCCGGGTCGTCCCGCATAGCCAGGGCGTCGGCCTCGCCGGCGCCGGCTAAGATCTCGCCGAAGGCTTCGGGACCGAGCGCCAGCGAGAGTACGACGCCGCCGACCGCGCTCGTGGCGCTGTAGCGGCCGCCTATGAAATCGTCTATGTAGAAGGAGTCTAGGTAACCGGGATTCTTAGCCAGGGGGCTCGTTTCGCTCGTGACCGCCACGAACTGCCTGGACGGATCGACGCCCGGCAGGCGGCCGACCAAAGCCTTGACGATGGCCTCGTTCGCCAAGGTCTCTTGGGTCGTGCCGCTCTTGGAGACGAGGATGAACAGGGCCCGGCGGGCGTCGACGGTCGATAGGACCGCGTTGGCGTCGTCGGGGTCGACGTTGCTGATGAACGAGGCGCGGAGCTTTAAGAGCCCCCGTTCGCGGGCCCACTGCTCCAGCGCCAGATAGAGCGCGCGCGGGCCTAAGTCCGAGCCGCCTATGCCGATCTGCACCACCTCGCTGAAGGCCGCCCCCGAGGGGCTTACAAGCTCGCCCGAGCGGACGCGTGAGGCGAAGGATGAGAAGCGCGCCCGCTCGCCTTCGTAGAAAGCCCTAAAGTCGCGGCCGTCCTTGACGACCGGGCCTGCCGGCCGGCCGCGTAGGAGGTGGTGCAGGACCATGCGTTCTTCGCCCTGATTCATGAGCTCTCCCGACGCGAGCGCCCTATATTGGCCGACGAGTTCGAGCTCCTGTGCGGCCTTATAGAGGAGGCCGAGCGCCTCGTCGGAGACGTCGGACGCGCCGAAGAAGAACGACAGGCCGCCGCCGGCGTCCATGGCCCTCTCTCTGATGGAGCGCGGATCCAAGCCGGCCGCGAGCTCGAGCGGCCGAACGGAACGGATTGCGGGCCAAGCGGCGCTGGCGTCTATGGATCGATATCGCTTCATGGTCGGTCGTCCTTTGTAATCCGGATTAAGGAGCGCCGAACCCCCATGGGGTCGGGCTCGACTATAGTACGGCCCTCGCCGGCTTTTTTCAAGTTCAAGTCCCACTCGGGCGGCTTCCGATGCTATACTGTGGCACGGCATACGCGTCGGTTCCGGAGGTCAGCCCTATGGCTCAATATGTAACATTTATAGAAAAAGAATTCATACTGAACCAACTCGCCCGCAGCGGCGCCTCGGTCCTGCTTTTCGGAACGGGGAAAGGGCTCTCCTGTACCGTCAAAGGCTTCGATAAAGAGCGCATCCAGCTCGAGGGCATAGCGGCGGAGGTCGAGAAGCTTAGCTCTTGGGAAGGCCTCACTATCTATCTCTCGTATCAGGGCCAACGGCTGACCTTCCAGGGGAAGGTCCTGAAGGTAGAAGGTTCGCGTATGAGCCTCGCCATGCCCGAGCGTTTCCTGAAGGCCCCCCAGCGCAAGGCCGTACGCGTGCCCCCGCCCCCCGAGCTCAGCGTCGAGTTCTTCCTCAATAACGACGCCGTGCGCATCGATTGCCCCGAATCCCGCGAGTATATGGAGATCGAGTTGCCGCCCTCCCACGAAGGCTTCGATCCGGCTTCCCTGAACGGGCTCTTGGCCGCGTTCAAGGCGAAGGCCGCCGAGCGCTACGCCCAGAACGGCGTCGTCATGTTCGCCAAGGGCCGCAAGCCGCAGGGCCCGGAGGAGGAGATCATCAGCCAGCTCGGCAAGGTCCTGCTCGTGGCCAGCACCAAGAGCCCGTTACCGAGCGTAGATCCCTATGAGGAGGCCAGGATCGTCACGCAGGCCGACGCCGACGCCTTCGAGGGGCCATCGATCTTCCTCGAGGGATCGAGCCTGGAGAAAAGCAGGCATGAAAAGGCGGCCAAGGGCATTATCTCGGAGCTCTACTGCCCCATACTGTATTACCAGTACGTCATAGGCTACGTGTACCTGATGAACGACCAGAGCCGCAAGGAATGCCTGGATTTCAGGGCCGCCGATTTCGCCTGGGAATTTTCACGCGTACTGGCCTACAGCCTCAAGGCCTACGGCTACTTTAAGCCAGCCGAGGGAGCGCCGCCTCAGGGGCATCGCTTGGCGGTCATAGACCTCTCCGCGGGCGGCTGCCTCTTTACCCTGCCGAAGGCCGGCGGCAAGGCTAAGCTCAGGCCCTCGGCCATCATCGACTTTAAGCTCAGCCGCGGCGGCCAGGCCGTGAGCTGCAAGGGCCGCGTCGTCAGGCGATACGAGGACAAGCAGCTGGACTACTACGGCATCTCGTTCGTCGCCGTAGAAGCGTCCGCCAACGAGTTCTTACGGAGCTGCCTGTATGCCGAAGGCGCTAAGCGCTACGGCTGCGACGAGCTCGGGTATTCGGCCCATATCGACCTAAGGCCGTAGCGAAGGATGCCTATGGGATTGATCGACAGCGTCAAGTTCGCCTTTACGGTGATGGCGCGCTGGGAGGTGCTCGCCACCCTGGCGGCCTTCATTCTCATGTGGTCGCTCCTACGCGCCGTGGCCGACCCCTGGGCCAAGGAAAACCGGCCGCCGCGGGCTCCACGGGTCCCTCGGGCGCCTAAGCAGCCCAAAGGGGCGGCTCCGGCGGAAGAGGCGCCGGTCGATGAGGACGACGAGCTTCCGGATTAGGACGGCTCGGCGCCGCGTAATCGGCCGCCCGCGTTTCGGTCGGGAGGCGACCAGCCGTGATAGGACGGCCGCGCCGGAACGAGGCGCCCCTTCCACGGCCCGCGTCCTATCCGCCTGATCGCGCCCATCGTAGTCGCCGCCTCGACGCCTTCGCGTATCTCGTCGCGGAGCCACGACGAGAGCGCGCCCGAGCCGGGCCTGAGCGGCAAGTCCTGAGACAGCGCAGCCGCGGCCTCGTGCGGGTAGAGCCTCCTCGGATGCCGCCTCGCTAAAGCCGTCACGGCGTCCAGGCCTTCCGGCCCGGCCGGCGCTCTCCCGTCGCAGCGGTCGCAATCGCCGCATGGGGCGGTCTCGGCCTCGCGCGAGCCGAGCGCGGCGAGGAGGTATCGACGTCTACAGCCCGGGGCCGACGCGGCGTAACGGGCCATGAGGGCGCTCCGTCCCTCGCCCCGCTCCGCGAGCGAGGCCAGGGCGGCGTCGGCGGCGGGGTAGAGGAGCAGGGCCGTCGAAGGCGCGCCGTCCCTGCCTCCTCGGCCGGCCTCCTGCAGGTAGGCCTCCGCGCTCGCCGGCGGCCCGTAGTGCACGACGCTCCGCACGTTCGGCTTGTCGATGCCCATGCCGTAGGCGCAGGTCGCCGCTAGAATTCCGTCGTCCGTAGCGAAGAACCAATCCTCGCAGGCTTTGCGCTCACCCTTACCGAGGCCCGCATGGTAGAAACGTGAATCGACGGCCGGGAAAGCGAGCCGTAGGCCCTCGGCTATGAGCTCGGCGCCGGCCCTGGATCGGACGAAAACGATGAGCGGGCGCGCCAATTCCAGGACCGCCCGCCTGAGCTCCCGGCGCATGGACAGCGCGGGGCGAACGGCGTAGCGTATGGCCGGCCGGTCGGCCGGGCCTTCTACCAGGCGCCAGGGGCGATCGCCGAACAGCACTTCGGCGATACGCCTCGCTATGGGGGGCGAGGCGGTGGCGGTGAAGGCGCTGATGAACTTGGGGCGGAGCGCGGTGGCCGCCCGGCCGAGCTCCAGGTAGGATGGCCTGAAGCTATCGCCCCATTCGGCGACGCAGTGGGCTTCGTCTACGACCAAATGCCCGGGCTTGAGCGCCGCCACGGCCTTGAGCGTCGCCGGCGCGGCGAGCGCCTCGGGGTTGGTGATGAGGATGCGGCTTTCGCCCGGCGATAGCGGGCGCAGGGCCTCGTCGCGCTCGGCCCTGTCCATGCCGCCTTTCAATACCGCGTGGGCTATGCCACGGCTCGCCAAGCTCCTGGCCTGATCGGCCATGAGGCCGAGGAGCGGGTACACCACGACGCTAAGGCCCCCCGCGGCGAGCGCCGGGATCTGGAAACAGAGGCTCTTACCGAAGCCGGTGGGCAGGAGCACCAGTTGGCCGCGCGGTTCCTCGGCTTCGAGGCCATCGTCAGTATCGTCGGAGCTCGTCCGGCCGGCTATCGCATCGAGGGCGTTGGCTATGGCCAGGCGTTGATACGGATACAGATAGCGGATGCCGAAGCGTTCTACGGCCAAGCGCGCCACGGGGTCTTCGTCCATACGCCGCGTACGGCGCGCGGCGGGCTTATGCTTGCGCTTGGCGGGTAAAAATCGGCGCCGAGTCGCAGAGGGCGGCGGCCGGACAGGAGCCGCAGCGCGGCTTCCTGGCTACGCAGTAGAATTTACCTAGGCGATTGACGGCGAAGCTGAACGCCGTCCAGCGCGCCGGGGGCAATAGCTCGGCGATCATGCGCTCGCTGCGCCCCGGGTCCTCGGTGGGCGCCAGTCCGAGCCTCCTGGCGCAGCGTAGCACATGCGTGTCGACCACGATGCCGGGCTTGCCGAAGCAGCCGGATACGACGAGGTTGGCCGTCTTGCGGCCCACCCCCGGTAGGCGTATGAGCTCCTCGATAGTCTCGGGGATCCTCCCGGCGAAATCGTCTACGATAAGCCGCGCGGCGGCGACGAGATTCCTCGCCTTCGCCCTGAAAAAACCGGTGCTATGGATCAACGCCTCGAGCTCGGGCAGCTCGGCGGCGGCGAGCGAAGCCGGGTCGGGGTAGCGCGCGAACAGGGCCGGCGTGGCCTTGTTCACCTGTTCGTCGGTGCACTGGGCTGAAAGCACGACCGCTACGAGCAGTTCGAAGCAGTTCCTATAGTGGAGGAGGGGGCCTTGATCGGGCCACAGGGGGACGATGGCCTCGTACAGCGCGTCGGCGCGTCGGCGCAGGTCAAGCTTCGCTTCCATATCGACCGAGTATGGCCGATGCCTCGGCCGGCCTCAAGCCCCGGCGCGCGGCGCGATCGGAGGGAGCGCGCGTTAATCGCCATTGCAGAAGGACCGAGCTCGAATTATACTTGTCGCCATGGGCCTCGCGCCCGCTGTATCGCAACGGAGGATGACATGAAGAGAGTTATTACCTGCCTTTGCATAGTCATTTTGGCCGCGGTCGCCATGCCCGCTTTCGCGCAGGACGCGGCTTCGGGCCGTAACTTGGATACGAGCGGGTCGATCCGTCAGCCCTCGGAGCTCTACCCGGTGAGGCTCGACGTCGTCAGGGTCTTTAGCCACGCGCAGGGCTATCGGGTTATCTACCGGAAGGGGCAAGCGGCCCTCTCCGAGTTGTACGTACCCATCGGGTGGTTCGTCGCCGGCGGCCAAGCTCAGCTCATACGCGTGACCGGCCCCCATATTCCCTATGCCATGGTTTATTACCGGGCGGACGGCAGCTTTAGCCACCTGAAGCTTTATGTGCATCCGAACGTGCGCGATCAGAGCTGGGGCGAGATTCGGGGCGACCCGGGCGACGCCTTTAAGGTCGATACGATTAAGCTGGATCTATAACGCCTCCTTCGGAGCGGATTCGCCCGAACCCGCTCCGCTACGGTAGCACGGAAGGAACGACTCGTTAGCATGCGATCCCCATTCGAACCGCCTCCTGAGGTGATGGCTTTCTTAGGCCGTTATCCTTCGTATTATATCGTCGGCCATAAGGAGCCGGACGGCGACTGCGTCGGCAGCCAGCTCGCGCTCCAAAGCTGGCTCAAGCGACGCGGTAAAGAGGTCCTGGGCCTTTCGGCCGGTCCGTTCACCCGCACCGAGATAGCGGCCTACGAGGGCCGCTTCCTTCCGAAGGCGCCGACGCCGGTCAAGGCCGACGCCGGCCTCGTCATCATCGACTGCTCCTCCGCCTCGCGCGTGGGCGACGCGGCCGAAGGGCTCGAGGGCCTGCCGTCCCTGGTGATCGACCACCATGCGGCCGGGGATGGCCACGGCGAGCTCCGTTTCGTCGTGAGCTCGGCGCCGGCGGTCACCTGCCTCGTCCAGGCCGTCATAGAGGCGGACGGCGGCGAGCCGAGCGCGGATGAAGCGGAGCTCCTGCTCTTCGGCCTCTGCACGGATACCGGCTTCTTTAGGCACCTGGACGAACGGGGCGCCGAGGCCTTCGCCCAAGCCTCGCGACTGATCCGGGCCGGCGCCTCCCCTAAGCGCGCCTTCGCCATGATGAGCGGCGGTAAGCCTTTAGCCTCCAGGAAGCTGCTCGGCGAGCTCCTCCTCCGCGCGGAGGCGTATTATGAGGGCCGCCTCCTGATCAGCTATATGACTTTGGATGATCATGCCCGCTACGGCCTCGTCGGCCGCGATTCCGATATGCTCTATCAACTGCTCATGACCGTCGAAGGCGTGGAGGCGGCCGCCGTCATCCGCCAAGAGAAGCCTGGCGAATGTACCGTGGGCTTCCGGTCTAAGGAGCGCATCGACGTCGCCGCGGTGGCTGCGGGGTTCGGCGGCGGCGGTCATCGCCTGGCCGCCGGCTTACACCTGGCGGGGGAGCTCGCGGACGTAAAGGCGCTCGTCATCGCCTCGTTCAGCGAGCCCATGCGTACTCTCGACGGCTTGAGTAACCAATCGTAACCGAAAGTAAGCCATCCGAGCCGGTATCCTCGTTTTAGGCTGTAGATACCTTAATTCAGGCTCATCATCAGTAACACTCGATAACATCTCTTGTCGCTCGGCCGGTAAGCGCATATTGAGCCGGCTGTAGCGCCCAAGTCCCATACGCTACGCCCTGAGGCGGCTATGGCTCACGGACATGAATCCTGCCTTTAAGCCAATCCGCCGAGTCGTTTCCCCGGTCCTTCAATTCGCCAGAGCCCCGCTTTATGTAGAAGGCACGAATTTTGCTTACTTACTGAAGCGACGCGCATGCGCGCATACATGGCTTTAGGTATTTCAGAAAGGGGAGGGGTATGGATCACGAGGCATCGGAGGATATAGCGGCCAAGGAGCCGTCGGAACTCAGGCGGAAGGAGGCGCTCGAGTTCTTGGCTAAAAATGCGTATGCGGATCCCCAACGGTATGGGTTCCGCGATCAAGACGAGGTCGGAGAGGGTTTTAGTCAGTACTGGGAGCGGATCGCTTCCCTCGTCGACCGCTACGAAGAACGGGGCCTGACTTTCGCCGCCTACGCCAGCGTAACCTTACGCTATATCGCGCGCTCGGTACGGCGTAGGCGCGCGCGTAGCTACTATAAAGAGCGCGCGGCGGGCTTGGACCAGACGGACGGGCAGAACGCGGAGTGGGCGGCCGAACTTCCGGCAGGATGCCTCGACATCGATGCCCCGCCGGCCGCGCGCGCTCGGCTCGAGCTCAATCCCGCGTTACGGGAGCGAATCGCGTACCTCTGCATAAAATGCGCCTACGCGCTTGAAAAACCGACGCTCAAGGCTATGGCGACTCGGCTTGACTATCGACAGTCGACTTTCCTCCGGGCGCGCGCGCTCGAGGCGGAGATCGGGCGCGGCCGCTTACGACTTCGGGAGGAGCGCAGGCGCCGCCGCAACGAGGCCTGGGTTCGGATGGGGGCGAATAGCTTCCGCCTGGCGCAGGAGTACGACCCCGAAAGGCGGGCGCAGCTGCAGAGGCGCATCGATCGGGACCGCCTGGCCTATGAACGCGCCGTCCGCGCCCTGGCGGCCGAGCGCCCCCTGGCTACCAATACCTTCGTAGCCGGGCTCCTGGGCGTCCCTAAGGGAACCGTCGACTCGGGCTTAGCGCGCCTTAAATCAGGCATGGCGCGCGGGCGCGGGGGCTATCTCGAATCGGGCCTCGCCGGATACAATCGCGGCCGGAGGCTCCATGATCATCGTCCTAGCGAGCAACAACGCCCATAAGGCGCAGGAAATTCAGCCCTACTTAAGCGGGCATGCCGTGCGGATGCCCGCCGAGCTCGGCCTTAGCTTCGACTTCCCCGAGGACGGGGATACCTTCCTGGCTAACTCGATGGGTAAGGCCCGGACTCTCTACGAGCTATGCGGCCTGCCATGCTTGGCGGACGACTCGGGGCTCTGCGTCGACGCCTTAGGCGGGCGCCCCGGCGTCCTTTCGGCGCGCTACGGTTCTCCCGACGGCGCGACACCGCTCGATACGACGGCCAGGAATACGCTCCTTCTCAGTGAGATGGCCGGACGGAGCGATCGGAGCTGCCGCTTCGTATGCTGCCTGAGCCTCGTCCTCTCGCCCTACCGCGCGTTCACGGTTCAGGAGACCTGCGAGGGCGTCCTCCTCGAGGCGCCCCGCGGGGCGGGCGGCTTCGGCTACGACCCCGTCGTATACCTGCCCGAGCTCGGCCGAAGCGTCGCCGAGCTCTCGCCCGAGGAGAAGAACCGGGTCTCGCATCGGGGCAGGGCGCTGGAGCGTCTGTCCCTCCTGCTCGGCGGGCTTTCGTAGCCGATCTCCCCCGGCCGCCGAGGCGGCCGCGCCGACGGGCATGAAGGCGTGCGGCGTCCAGCCGGCTGAAAAAAAAACCGCCCCCTTCGGGGCGGCTGTCCGTCTCGGAACGAAGCCCGCGCGGGGCTTACTCCTTGATACCGTACTTCTTGCGGAAGCGGTCGATGCGTCCGGCGGTGTCAACGAGCTTCTGTTTGCCGGTAAAGAAGGGATGGCAGGCGGAGCAAATTTCCACCTGGATATTCTTTACCGTCGAACGGGTCTCAATGACATTGCCGCACGCGCAGGTGACGGTCGTGAGCTCGTACTTAGGATGTATGCCGCTCTTCATGGTCTCTCCTCGCGTGCCGGTCAGACATGCCAGAATACCGGCTGTGTGACGGCTGTAGTGCCTCTATATTGACGGACGCTTAATCGCCCATCGGGGTGTTCATAGAGCGCAGGAACGCCTCATTATTCTTAGTTTTCATCATCTTGTCAATGAGCAGCTCCATGATCTCCAGGTCGTCCATGGGGCTGATGACCTTGCGCAGGACCCAGATCTTCTGCAGCTCCTCCTCGGTTAAAAGGAGCTCTTCCTTGCGCGTGCCCGACTTCTTGATGTTGATGGCCGGGAAGAGCCGCCGGTCGGACATGCGCCTATCCAGGTTGATCTCCATGTTGCCGGTGCCCTTGAACTCCTCGAAGATCACCTCGTCCATGCGCGAGCCGGTGTCGATGAGCGCCGTGGCGATGATGGTGAGCGAGCCGCCCTGCTCGATGTTGCGCGCGGCGCCGAAGAAGCGCTTGGGCTTGTGGAGCGCGTTGGAGTCCACGCCGCCGGATAGGATCTTGCCGGAGGTCGGCACGGTCTGGTTATAGGCGCGGGCCAGGCGCGTGATCGAGTCCAGGAGGATGACCACGTCCTTGCCGTGCTCCACGAGGCGCTTGGCCTTGTCGAGGACCATCTCGGAGACCTGGACGTGGCGCGAGGCCTGCTCGTCGAAGGTCGACGAGATCACCTCGGCCTTGACCGTGCGCTCCATGTCGGTCACCTCCTCCGGACGCTCGTCGATCAGGAGGACGATGAGGTAGACCTCGGGGTGGTTGGTCGTGATGGCGTTGGCGATGCGCTGGAGCAGGATGGTCTTACCGGTCTTGGGCGGCGAGACGATGAGCGCTCGCTGGCCCTTGCCGATGGGGCAGAACAGGTTGATGATCCGGGTGGATATCTCCTTGGTCTCGGTCTCCAGGTTGAGCCGCACCTCGGGGTAGAGCGGGGTCAGGTTCTCGAAGGGTATGCGGTTCTGGGCTACGGCCGGCTCGTCGAAGTTCACCTGCTCGACGCGCAGCATGGCGAAGAAGCGCTCGCCCTCCTTGGGGCTGCGTATCTGGCCGTATACCGTGTCGCCGGTCTTCAGGTTGAACAGCCGAATCTGCGACGGGCTGATGTAGATGTCGTCGGAGCCCGGTAGGTAGGAATTCTGGGGAGAGCGCAGGAAGCCGTAGCCGTCGGGCAGGATCTCCAGCGAGCCGTAGGCGTAGATGATGCCGCCGCGCTCGGTGTGGGCCTTAAGCACCTGGAAGATGAGCTCCTGCTTCTTCAGGAGCATCGTATCCTCGTGGTTGAGGCCCATGCTGCCGCCGAGCTCGCGGAGCTCCTTGAAGCCCATGCTCGTAAGCTCGTTGATGGACAGCCGCGAGCGCGAATCGTCGCGCGGCTCGGGCTTGGCCGCCTCCTCGGCGACCCGCTCGAAACTCTCCTGCTTGCGGACGAAGCCGGGAATGGCGCTCGGGGCGTGGCGCGGCTCGGCGCGGCGGCGATCGTCCCCGTTCCGGCCCTCGTCGCCCTGGCCCGCCTCGAAGCGGCCGGGCTCGGAGCGGGCTTGCTCGCTCCGAGGGGCCTGGGCGCCCTCGTCCGGCCGCGCTACGGCCCGGCGCAGGACGCGACGCTTCGGCGAAGCCCTGCCGTCCTCGGGACCGGAGGCGGCCTGGTCGTCGTCTCCGGCCGATTCGGACGCGTCATGCGCGGCGCGATCCGCCTCCGCCGAAAGCTCTAGCTCGCCCTGGGCTTCGGCCGCCGCCTGCGTCTGATTGTCGCCGAGCTTCGCCTTACGGATTATTGCCATCATATTCTCCATTTGATTCGCTACTGTATGGATATTCGGGGGACGGGGTACGGCGGCGCCATGGCGCCGAGCTTATCCGCCGCGGGCCGCCTCGAACGCGGGCGGCTCAAAATGTACCTGATTCCGCTCAAGCGGATTGGGCTGGGGCGGCCGCATTCGGCCGGAAGCGGGTAGGGATACCGCGCCGTAACAAAACCTTCAAGAACGATACTCCCCCTATTATATCGTTGTCAAGCGTAAAAACGCCGGAGCGCCGCCTCTCGCCCTATCGCTCGGCCAGGTAGCCTCGGATCAGTCCTATCGCGGCTCGGCTCGCCCCCCGCCGCACGGCTTCCCGGTCGCCTTCGAAGCTATAGGCCGCGCAGCGTAGATCACCGGCTCGGCCGTAGGCTATGAAGACGCTGCCGACCGGCAGCGCGTCCGATCCGCCGCCCGGGCCGGCCAGGCCCGTTACGGCGAAGGCCAGGTCGGCGCCGAAGGTCTTGAGCGCGCCGTCGGCCATAGCCAGGGCGCAGGCTTCGGAGACAGGTCCGGGGCCGGCCAGGACCGCCTCGCCCACGCCGAGCAGGCGCCTCTTCGCGCCCTCGGCATAGCTGACGACGGCCCCTGCGAAGGCCTCGGAGGCTCCGGGTACCGCGGTCAAGGCGGCCGATACGAGGCCGC